>CAZSSZ010000005.1:0-26553 GCA_964609755.1 uncultured Flavobacteriaceae bacterium
TGCTGGTGCGGTGATTTCATGTGCGTATTTTGGTGATAAAATGTCACCGCTTAGCGATACCACCAACCTTGCCCCTGCCATGGCGGGAGGCGAATTGTTTAGCCACATCCGCTACATGACGCTAACCACAGTACCCACAATTTTGGTTACGCTGTTGGCATTTCTCATCATTGGATTTACGCAAGACACCGCTGCCGTGGCGCAAACCGACACCATGTTGGCAGCAATACAAGAACGTTTTGTGATTAGCCCCTTTTTGTTTGTAGTACCTGTTTTGGTTGTGGTGATGATTGCTCGCAAAACACCGCCCCTAGTCGCATTGCTTGTGGGAACGCTTTTGGGTGCACTCTTTGCCCTTATTTTTCAGCAATCGCTTTTGGCGTTATTGAGCGGTCAAGAGGTGTTGTCGTGGCAAAATACCTATCAAGTTATTATGGATTCAATGACCGTTTCTACCACCATAGAAACGAGTCATCCATTATTGAACGATTTATTTCAATCGGGAGGAATGTCTGGGATGTTAGGGACGATTTGGTTGATAATTTGTGCCATGGTTTTTGGCGGTATTATGGATGCCATTGGTGCCCTCGAAGCCATTAGTGCAGCATTGTTAAAATGGGCAAAAAACACCTTCCAACTGTTTGCCAGTACGGTGGCTTCCTGTTTGGCGATAAACGTAACCGCATCCGATCAATATCTTTCTCTAGTAGTTCCTGGAAAAATGTTTGCTAAAGCCTTTAAAGACCGTGGGCTGGCACCGGAAAATCTGAGCCGTACGCTAGAAGATTCGGGTACGGTAACCTCCGTTTTAGTGCCATGGAATACCTGTGGTGCCTACCAGTCGGGAGTGTTGGGCGTTTCGGTAGCCGAGTATTTTGTATTCGCTATTTTTAATTGGCTTAGCCCGTTTACTACATTGATTTATGCTGCTATTGGTTATAAAATCAAAAGCCTTTTACGCTAGTATCAATACTGTTTATTTGTATATAGATTTTAAAAATCAATTCTAGCTAAGGTTAGTTGCTATTTTCATACTTTTAAATCCTAAAATATATCAACTATGAGCGAAAGTAAATGCCCCTTCCACGGTTCAACGACACAGCCTAACCTTGGAACACAAAACAAAGATTGGTGGCCAAACCAATTAAATGTAGATATCCTACGTCAACACGATACAAAAAGCAATCCTTTGGCAGATTTTGATTACAAAAAAGAAGTAAAAAATCTTGATATTGAAGCTGTAAAAAAGGACATTAAAGTCGTTTTACGTGACAGTCAAGACTGGTGGCCTGCAGATTATGGGCATTATGGTCCCTTTTTCATTCGTATGACTTGGCATGCTGCCGGTACATACCGTACGGGTGATGGTCGTGGCGGTGCTGCTACGGGAGCACAACGTTTTGCACCTCTGAATTCTTGGCCCGATAACGGGAACTTGGACAAAGCCAGAAGACTACTTTGGCCCATCAAAGAAAAATATGGAAACCATTTGAGCTGGGCAGATTTGCTTGTTTTGGCAGGTAATGTAGCCATTGAAGACATGGGAGGACCAAATCATGGTACAGCCCTTGGAAGAGAAGACATTTGGCATCCTGAAAAAGATATTTATTGGGGCGCTGAAGACGAGTGGCTAGGTGATAATCGTTATGGCAAAACCCGTCAAGATTTAGAAAATCCGCTTGCAGCGGTTCAAATGGGGCTTATTTATGTAAACCCCCAAGGACCGAACGCAAACCCCGACCCAGCGCTTTCTGCTCAAGATGTTCGTGAAACCTTTAAGCGTATGGCAATGAATGACGAAGAAACGGTTGCCCTTACTGCTGGAGGACACACCTTTGGCAAGGCGCATGGTGCTGGAGATGAAGCTCATGTGGGTGCTGAGCCAGAGGGCGCAGCTATTGAAGCGCAAGGCTTTGGGTGGTTAAGCTCACACAAATCAGGTAAAGGTGTAGACGCCATTACCAGTGGAATTGAAGGACCTTGGACGACAAATCCTATTCAATGGGATATGGGCTATTTAACCTTGTTATTCAAATACGAATGGGAATGCAAGAAAAGTCCTGCAGGAGCATGGCAGTGGCACCCCATAAATTGTGCTGAGGAAGACATGGTTCCGCAAGTTGACGGTAGTGACGAAAAAGTACTTCCGATGATGACTACGGCAGATATGTCCATGAAAGTTGATCCAGAATACCGTAAAATTTGCGAGCGTTTCTTAGAAAATCCCGATGCATTCGGTGAGGCGTTTGCGCGCGCTTGGTTTAAACTTCTTCACAGAGATATGGGACCCAAAAGCAATTATGTTGCAGGAGATTTTAAAGATGTGGAATACATTTGGCAAGATCCTGTTGCGCCTGGAAAAGTACTTTCTGAAAGTGAAGAAAAAGCAGTACGCAATGCAATAGCCAATAGCGGACTAACGCAACAGCAAATGGTGGAAACCGCATGGGCATCAGCTTCTACGTTTAGAGGGTCTGACAATCGTGGAGGTGCTAATGGTGCAAGAATTCGTTTGGCACCGCAAAAAAATTGGGAAGTTAACAAGCCTTCACAATTAGCAAGTGTTTTAGCGGTTTATGAGCAAATTGCAGCAGATACCGGCGCAAGTATTGCCGACATTATTATTATTGGAGGTGCTGTTGGGATTGAAATGGCAAGTGGAGCTACGGTAGGTGTTACCACGGGTAGAGGTGATGCTACTCAAGAGAATACCGATATAGATTCATTCGAACTACTAAAGCCCAGAGCTTGTGGTTTTAGAAACTACTCAGAAAAAGAGTTTGCAGTTTCGCCAGAAGAAATCATGCTCGACAAGGCACAACTTTTAGGACTTACCCCTGTTGAAATGACCGTTTTAGTTGGCGGTTTACGTGCTATGGGTATATCTCATTCTGGTGATGGAATTTGGACTGATGGAAAGCTTGATAATTCATGGTTTAAAACACTTTTATCTATGGATGTGAAGTGGCAATCTACAGGTTTCAATACATACACTGCGGTGGATAGAAAGACTGGAGCAAAAGTTCGTACAGCTTCTCGAACAGACCTGGTTTTTGGGTCAAACTCTGAACTAAGAGCTATTGCAGAAGTTTATGCTCAAGATGATAATAACAGCAAATTTGTTCATGATTTTATAAAGGCTTGGAATAAAGTCATAAACGCTGATCGTTTTGATTTAAAGTAAAAACGTCTGAAACTAAAATGTTATAAGCAGTAAAAACCCGATGACTTCATCGGGTTTTTTTGTTGTATTTTTGACAAATTATACCATGGGGTTAAAAGAAAAATTCACCATTCCGAAACTTAATCGCCAGCAGCAAATTGTTTGGGGTGCATTTTGCATCCTTGTAGGGATATTAATTTTTGCTGCCTTTATTTCCTTTTTTCAAACATGGAAAATTGACCAAAGTGCGCTTGGCAATCTTTTCAACAGAGACGTGACTACGGCAAACAGCATCCGAAAATTGGGGGCTTCGCTGAGCCACCTGTTTATTTATCAAGGCGTTGGTATTGGTGCTTTTTTTATTGCCCTAATGATTCTAATTACGGGTGTAAGCCACTTTCTAAACCTTGGAACCAACAAATTGGGCATTCGCTGGATTTGGACATTATTGCTTTCCCTTTGGGTTGCCATTACAGTTGCACTGATGCTCCCAAAATATCCGCTACTTAGTGGTGTTACGGGTTTTGAAACCAATGCCCTGTTGGTACACTATATTGGACCCTTGGGCGTAGCAAGTATATTGCTTTTGATAGCCATTGCGTTTTTGGTGTATCAACTAAAATGGAAGCCGGAACACGTCAAAATACCCTCATTAAAATCGGACAAAACAGCAGCTGTTGAAGATGAAACCACAGAAGTTATTTTCGATGAACCTGTTGTTGCAGAAACCCCTGAGTCCGAGGTAAAGCCCATCCCTATTCTTAAAAAAAGTGAATCCAAAGAAACCGATGATGTTTCACTTTCTGTTAACGAAACCGAAGAAGACGAAGTTGTAAAAAAAGCCAAAAAACTGGTTGCCGATTTTGGCGAAGTAGACCCCACCCTAGAACTCAAAAATTTCCGTTCGCCAACAGAATCGTTACTAAAAAGTTATCCGCATGAGGGCATCACTATTAACGAGCAGGAATTAGAAGAAAACAAAGAGCGTATTGTGGATACACTTAAAAATTATCAGATTGGCATTGCAGATATCAAAGCTACCATTGGACCCACGGTAACGCTTTACGAAATTGTACCTGATGCAGGGGTACGTATCTCCAAAATCAAAAATCTAGAAGACGATATTGCGCTATCGCTATCGGCATTGGGTATTCGCATCATTGCCCCGATTCCCGGAAAAGGAACCGTGGGAATTGAGGTGCCGAACAAAAAAGCAACCGTAGTTTCGATGCGTTCGGTGATCTTGGCAAAAAAGTTTCAAGAGGCAGAAATGGAGCTTCCCTTAGCACTTGGAAAAACGATTAGCAACGAAACCTTTGTAGTGGATTTGGCAAAAATGCCCCACTTGCTCATGGCGGGGGCTACAGGACAAGGAAAATCGGTGGGGTTGAATGCGATTCTTACTTCGTTGCTTTACAAAAAACACCCTGCCGAAATTAAGTTTGTTCTGGTTGACCCCAAAAAGGTGGAACTGACGCTATTCAACAAAATTGAACGGCATTATTTGGCAAAGCTTCCCGATACCGACGAAGCCATTATCACAGACAACAAACAGGTTATCAATACATTAAATTCATTGTGTATTGAAATGGACAATCGATATGATTTGCTCAAAACAGCGATGTGCCGCAACATCAAAGAGTACAATGCCAAGTTTAAAGAGCGTCGACTAAATCCGCATGAGGGGCATGTGTATTTACCCTACATCGTTTTGGTGATAGATGAATTTGCCGACCTGATTATGACTGCTGGCAAAGAAGTAGAAACCCCAATTGCACGCTTGGCGCAACTTGCTCGTGCCGTGGGCATTCACCTGATTATTGCCACACAACGTCCTTCTGTTAATGTGATTACCGGATTGATTAAAGCCAACTTCCCTGCCCGTATTGCATTTCGGGTAACTTCAAAAGTAGATTCACGCACTATTTTAGATAGTGGCGGTGCAGATCAACTCATTGGACGTGGGGATATGCTTTTTACGCAAGGCAACAACCTCATTCGATTGCAATGTGCGTTTGTAGATACCCCCGAAGTGGAAAAGATCACCGATTTTATTGGGTCACAGCGCGCCTATCCCGATGCGCACATGCTCCCCGAGTACGTATCGGATGAAGCGGGATCTACCAAAGAGAACAATATCGAAGACAGAGACCCTATTTTTAGAGAGGCTGCCGAGGTTGTGGTGAATGCCCAACAAGGTTCGGCATCGCTTTTGCAACGCAAATTAAAATTGGGGTATAATCGTGCCGGACGCATCATAGACCAGTTAGAGGCTGCCGGTATTGTTGGGCCCTTTGAAGGAAGTAAAGCCCGTGAGGTAATGTTTAGAGACGTAATCTCGCTTCATGAATTTTTAGAAAATGAAAAGACAAATTAAACACCTATTTTTTAGCCTACTGAGTATTGGAGTCCTGTTTGCGCAAAACGATGACCAGCGTGCCAATGCGTTACTTGATGAAGTTTCCGAAAAGCTTTCAAGTTACACGAATATTTCTATTGAATTTACCTACGAATTGGCAAACCGAAAAGAATATATACAGCAGAAGGAAAAGGGCAGTTTGGTGGTTGAAGACGACAAATACCTACTAAACCTTATGGGTATTCAGCAATTGAGTGATGGCAAAAATGTACATACCATTAACGCTGAAAATGAAGAAATTTTAATTGAACCCGTTGGAGATGAGATTGGTGAAGGATTAAGCCCTTCAAAACTTTTTTCGTTTTATAAAGAAGGCTATCGCTTTGAATGGGATATTACACAACCGCTTTACGGTGGCAGAAAAATCCAATTTATCAAACTCATTCCCATTGACACTTATGCCCAAGCAGCATATTTGTTGCTCGGCATTGATACCCAAACGAAGCATATTTATAAACTTATTGAAGTTGGTGACAACGGCACCGAAACCACGCTTACGGTAAGGTCTTTTGTGCCAAACAAATCCCTAGCTTCATCTACCTTTGTGTTTTCTGAAAAAGACTACCCTAACTATTACATCGATAGATTTTAATGAGGCTCCCGCTGATAGACCGTTATATTTTAAAAAGCTACCTCACGGTTTTGGTAAGCTTCTTCTTTATATTGATGTTTATCTTCATTATACAAACTGTATGGGTTTTTATTGATGAGTTTGCTGGCAAAGGATTGGACATCAGTGTATTGCTTCGTTTTTTATTGTATTACTCGCCCAAGCTGATACCGCTGGTGCTACCTCTTACCATTTTGCTAGCGTCTATTATGACGTTTGGAAATTTTGCGGAGCGCTATGAATTCGCAGCTATGAAATCGGCGGGAATTTCGCTGATGCGTGCTATGCGCCCATTGATTATTGTGAATAGCATTGCGTGTTTGGCTACGTTTTATGTGGCAAATACGGTAATTCCCTTGGCTGAATTTAAGACCTACAACCTAAGAAGAAACCTTTCCAAAATGCGTCCTGCATTGGCGATAACTGAGGGGATGTTTAATGATATTGGGGAAAGCAACATTAAAGTAGGGCGCAAATATGGCGAAAACGACAGGATGCTAGAAGATGTTATCATTCATGAAAAATCGCCCAATCAAATCAACAATATCGTAATCAAAGCGGAACGCGGCGAACTTAAAAGTGAAGCGTTGAAAGAAGGGTTGCAATTGGTCTTGTATAACGGTTATCGATATGAAGAAATCATCCAAAAAAACAAACAAAAAAAGAACGATCCGCACAGCCGTATTGCGTTTAAGCAATACACGATGAATATCGACCTAAGGGCGTTTAACAATGTAGACCTAAACGAAACGAGCTACACAAACACCTTTAAAATGCAAAATATTGACGAGTTAAGCCAAAGTATTGACTCGCTGACCAAAGGCTATATTTCAGAAATTGAAGGCTTTGCCAAAACAATATACCTCCGTAGCGGAATAAAATCAATGGAGCGATTTAAAAAATCTCACCTTCCCAAAGAATACAAGGGGATAAAACCCTATTACGCATCCTTTCCAAAAGATAATAGATCAAATATTTTGGAAGATGCTAAAGGCAACATAAACATGCAACTTAGCAGTTTTAGCAACCAAAAAAGTGTATTCTTTATACGTGAAAAAATTATCAACCTTCACCGATTGTGGCGCGATGATAAGTTTGTAACGGCTTACGCCGCCATCCTCCTGTTTTTTGTGGGAGCACCCCTAGGAGCCATTATTCGAAAGGGTGGATTTGGACTACCTATAGTTGTAGCACTAACCATATTTTTGACCTATCATTTTATGGGAACATTATTTAAAAACAGTGCCGAAGACGGTAGTCTTCACCCTTTTTGGGGGGCATGGCTGATTTCGTTAGTGCTCACTGTGGTTGGGCTGGTAGCCACCATTCGTGCAAGTAAAGACAAGTCTGTGTTTGATGTGGAACGCCTGAAAATGAATTTGAAAATGCCCCTAAATCTGATTGCAAAAAAATGGAAAAGATGGAAAGAGACATTCGTTTAGACCGCATAGAAGATGCTATAGAGGATATTCGAAACGGAAAAGTCATTATTGTTGTTGATGATGAAAACCGTGAAAACGAAGGCGATTTTGTAGGTGCAGCAGAAATGGTTACCCCCGAAATGATCAACTTTATGGCGCGCCACGGACGTGGGCTTATTTGTACACCTATTACCGAGCAACGTTGCAGAGAATTAGACCTCTACCCTATGGCAAGCAACAATACCGACCCCATGGGAACGGCTTTTACAATATCAATAGACCTAAAAGGCAATGGAGTAACTTCAGGAATTTCAGTAGCCGACAGAGCGAAAACGGTGCGTCGCCTTGTGCATCAAGACGCTGTTGCTGACGATTTTCTTCGTCCAGGACATATTTTTCCGCTTGCAGCTAAAGAAGGAGGTGTGTTACGCAGAACGGGACATACCGAGGCTGCCATTGATTTTGCCCGTTTGGCAGGGTTTCAACCCGCAGGCGTGATTGTAGAAATCATGAACGAAGATGGGACCATGGCGCGATTACCGCAACTGCGAAAAGTAGCAGATGAGTTTAACCTTAAACTTGTATCCATTGAAGATTTGATAAGTTACCGTATGAAGCACGATAGCCTTATTGAACTCAAAGATGACTTTGAAATTGATACCAATTATGGTGCTTTTCGAATTCGTGCCTTCCACCAAAACACCAACAACCAAGTACATATTGCCCTTACGTTAGGCACATGGACTGAAGACGAGGAAATCCTCACACGCGTACATGCACATCAACTTAACAGTGAACTCATTGGGATAATCAAACAAAAAAAGCAAAGCCCATTGGATGCCATTTTTAAGCGCATCCAAGATGAAGGAAAAGGGGCTGTTATTTTTATCAACCAACTCCAACCTGCCGAGCGATTACTTAGTCAATTGAGGGTTTTGAAAAATGCCGAAAAAACCGCTATTAAACTCGACGAAAAGGATTTTGGCATCGGGGCGCAAATGATTCATGCCGTGGGGATTCACAACATCAAACTGCTTTCGAACAGTGATAAAATCAAACGTGTGGGCATGTCGGGCTATGGACTCAAAATTGTGTCTTACGAAAAATATTAAGTCTGAAAATCATCAAAAACAAGGACTACTCCACCTTTTTACTTCTACGTTTATGCCCGTGCAAGGCATAATAGAGAATAAGCGCATAGCACGGCAGTAAAATCCAATAGCTGCTTGTGGAAGCTGTTGAAAGGGCATCTGCTTCAGAAACACCCGATGCGATAAGGTCGTATTTATTTTGATCCACCAATCTACCATATAAGGGCGGTATAATGGCGCCACCTGAAATTGCCATAATAAGTAATGCTGATGCTGTTTTGGTTAAACTCCCCAAGCCTTTGAGCGTTAGCGGCCATACGGCAGGCCAAACCAATGCATTGGCAATTCCTAATGCTGCTACAAAAAACACAGAAGTAGCCCCATTGGTGTTAATGATGCAAAGCGAAAATACGATTCCCAATGCAGCACTAATTTTTAGTGCGTTGTCTTGAGAAATGAATTTTGGAATTAGCAACACCCCCAGGGCATAAGCAAACACCATTGCCAAGAGCGCATACATGGTAAAAAACTTTGCTTGCGCCACTGGAAAGCCCAGGGAAATACCATAGGCAATAATAGTATCGCCAGCAATAACTTCGGCACCCACATAGGCGAATAAGGTAAGAACACCCAACCACAAATGGGGATAGTTAAAAATGGATTGTTTTGAAGTTTGTTTTGATTCCACAGGAGGTTCTACGTGTGGTAGCGGTGCTTTTCTGATAAGCAGCCCCAAAAGCACAAGAACGGCTGTCATAACCAGATAGGGTACAATAACACTACTTGCCATCGTATCGAGCAGATGGTTTTTATCTTCAGCGGCAACAACTGCCAGTTGTTGTTGAACTTCTTCAATACCTGTTAGAAGCAATGTGCCAAAAATAACAGAGCCCAAACCACCCGCAACTTTGTTTGCAATGCCCATAATGGCAATGCGCTTGGCAGCACGGTCTATGGGACCCAAAATGGTGATATACGGATTTGATGCCGTCTGCAGCAATGTCATTCCTGTGCCTTGAATAAATATAGCCAATAGAAATATCCAATAGGTTCTTGCCTGTGCAGCCGGAATAAAAACGAGTGCCCCTACCGCCATAATCAAAAGCCCCAAAGACATGCCTTTTCGGTAGCCTGTTCTTTTTAGCACATAGGCTGATGGCAGTGCCATAACAACAAATGAAATATAAGATGCTGAGGCTACCAAATAGGATTGTGCATCGGTGAGTTCATGAATGGTTTTCATAAACGGGATAAGTGCCCCATTTATCCATGTAACAAATCCGAAAATAAAAAATAGTCCAGCGATGATGGCGATGGGAACTATTTGGTTGCGATGAGAAGTTAATGTGTCTTTCAACAGCAAGGAATTTGATAACAGCTCAATTTAGAAGAGCCTAGTCAAATATATTGATATCGACTAAAACATCCCTCCGCCTCCGCTTTTTTCGTCATTATCGCGTTGTCTTCTGGATTTTGCGCGGTATTTTCCACTACCAAAACTGTAGTTAAACCCAAGTTGTACGGTACGGCTTTCCCAGTTAAACTCCCCTTCAGACGGAAAGGGTTTACGCGCACCAAAGCGAAATCTCATGGTATCAAACACATCGTTAAAGCCAAAATTGAGGGTTCCTTTTCCTTTGAGTACGCTTAGCCGTGCGCCCAAATTCATAAAATACATGGGAAGCATATCAAATTGTAGGTTTTTGTTTTTTCCCCTGTAAAACATAAAGGCGGTAAACGTCAGTTTTTTACTGGCACTAAAACTGTTATACATCCTAAAGTTCCACGCAACGTTATCTACGATATTACTATCCCTAATGATATCTTTTACAGTAGCCTGCTCTAGCGGTACACTAACGTATTCCGCAATGCCCTCTTGGGTTTGCGAAAACAAGTCAAAACTTGTGTTAAACGACCACCATTTGGTAGGTCTGTAATTCGAGGAAAGTTCCAAACCGTATGCCGAGGTATCATCAAAATTGTCGTGGGTTAGAATCACTTTTCCAGATTTTACATCACTTCGGTCTACGTACAAGGCTCGGTTAATTTCGTCCGAAATGGCTCGATAAAACACGCCCCCCGTAATCGTTCCATTTTTAAGTCGTCGGGTGTAATTTGCTTCAACGGAATTGGTGAACTGCGGTAGCAATTCTTGATTTCCATACGAAGAAACCAAAGGCGTTGACCATTCTTTTATGGGATTCACCTGCCCTATTCCCTGGCGGTCAATACGGCGGCTGTAACTTAATTGATATGAATTTTTTTCACTTGGTGTATAGGTTACAAACATGGAAGGGTAAAGCTGTGTATAGTCGTTTAAAAAGGTTGTGTTTGTTTTTGCTTTCTTTTTTTCTTCGATAGCATCTTCATCGTAAATGGCATCAACATCCACCTTTTCTGCCCTTACCCCTACTTGGTATGTCCATTTGTCCAACTTGTTCCCATAGGTAGCATAAAGCGAATAAATGTTGCGACTATAGTCAAAATCAACATCTCGATACGTGAGAAGTTTTCCACCCTCCAATTCAATTTTTTGATTGGAAGAAAACAAAATATTAGTATCAAACAAACGAGCCTCTGCGCCTAATTCGAGTTTACTATTTTCCGTCAATGGATTAACATAATCCAGGTTAATAGTTGTTCGCGTTCTTGAGGATTTGTTTTCATCCTTGTAATCTTTTGTCAGACTTTCTGGATAGGGATGCGTAAATGGCACTGGATTGTCCGAGTCAAAAATATTATGATCTACTTCCAGTTCAATGTTACTGCCCTCTTTAGCAAAGTCGTGTTTATAATTAAAATTGTATTGTTCAGAGGTATTGTTTGCTTGTGCGTCAAAGTTTTGATACCCATTTGTGGCAATCTTATTTTTAAAGGTTACCGTTTTCGTGCTTCCATTTGTTCCGTTTGTTGCTGGATTTAGGTTTGTAAAAAAAGAAACGGTATTCTTATCGTTCAAGTACACATCAAGACCCACTTTAAAGATATGGGATTCCCGCTCATCAAAAAACTTAAAATATTGTTCTGACAAATCTTGGGTGCGTAGAATATTCCCATGATTGGCGTTTTTTGAAATGTTGTTGCTGTAGTTTCCGTAGATATTAAATTTTCCTGTGCGGTAATTCAGGTTTAGTCCGCTGTTAAATTTTGGGTTAATTTCTTTGCTCCAATTTGCATTCACTGCGCCGTTAAACCCAACAAGTTGGTTTTTATGAAGTACGATATTGATGATACCACTCATGCCCTCGGGGTTGTATTTCGCTGAGGGATTTGTAATAAGCTCCACCGCCTTTATTGCCGAAGACGGGATTTGTTTGAGCAATTGCGCTGCGGGGATATTAGAGAGTTTTCCATCAACCATCACAGGAACATTTTCATTCCCACGAAGGCTAATGGCACCACTTTGCGGATCTACGCTCACCGAGGGAATCCCCACCATAAGCTCTGAGGCTGTGCCTACAGCCGCCAAATCCTTACCAATGGTAATTACTTTGCGGTCTACTTTTTGCTGAATGGTAGACACTTCGCCAATAACTTCTACATCATCAAGCTGCGTTGCCGACTCGGTAAGTGAAATTTGCCCAACATCAATAGCGTAATTTTCTTTTCCAACAGTTACGGACTGCTCAACTTTTTCATACCCAATAAACTGAACACCTAGCGTGTGCGTTCCTTCTGGGACTTTATCCAATTTAAAAAAGCCTTTTTCGTCTGTGATAGCTCCCGTAATGGTTTTGCCGTTTGCATCGGTAAGAACTACACTCACATAAGGTAAAGGCTGGTTTAGGGTGGCGTCAAAAACGACCCCGGTAATTATACCAGTTTTGGTGTTTGCAAAGGAAAAAACGGAAATACATAAAAAGAGGAGTAAGGTCGAAAAATAGGGCTTCATTACATTTGGTTTTGTCAAGTCTAAGACTTGGGAGTATAGTGCTATAACGAACAAAATAAAAATTTGTTACAAAGAAGTAAAGCGGACTAAAAGAACCATAGTTTGATTGCCATGGCGATTACCATAACCATCATAACTTTTTTAATAATCCCCTCCCCTTTTTTGACCGAATAACGAGAGGCAAAATAGGCACCTGCTGCGTTGCCTGATGCTAGGGCAATCCCGTATTTCCATTCGATATTTCCACTAAGGGCAAAGGTAGCCAGTGCTCCTGTAGTGTAGATTAGGGCAACCGAAACTTTTGTGGCATTAACACGGACTAAATCCATACGGTTAACGTAATTAAGAAAAAGCATCATGATAAAGCCAATCCCAGCGTTGATAAAACCGCCGTAGATCCCAATAAAAAAAAATGCCGCCATGGACCAAATCAAGGTTTTTCCTGAGGTTTTTGGGACGAGTTGTTCAGTAGTGTATTTGGGTTTAAACACCATAAGCACCACGACAATAATCATGATAATGGCAAGGATTTTATTGAACAAAAGACCGTCAATGTCAACGGCAATGCGCGCACCAATTAGGGCACCCAATAGTGCTGTAATCCCCAAATATAAACTCAGCGGAAAGGGGTTGATTTTCTTGCTTCGAAAGCCCAAGGTAGCCGAAGTGGTTGCTACTAAAATGGCAATGCGGTTGGTGCCATTTGCTGTTGCCGATGGCAAACCCAAAAAAATGAGTAACGGCAGTGTAAGCAAAGAGCCCCCACCTGCCATGGTATTTATAAAACCTGCAAAACCTCCAGCGACGATTAAAAGTAAGATGTCATATGGAAAATCCATAGAAACAAAAGTAGCTAAAACGCAGTGCTAAAAATCGTTTTTAGAACCAAAAAAAGGGATTATATTTGCAGCCATTGGAGAAATGGCAGAGTGGTCGAATGCGGCGGTCTTGAAAACCGTTGAGGGTCACACCTCCGGGGGTTCGAATCCCTCTTTCTCCGCAAAAGGAAACCAAGTGCGTTTGCACTTGGTTTTTTTTATGAGGCAAGCTGAAGTTTACTTCATGTTTGAATCGTGAAAAAAACAAATACTTTCTGCAAGAAAGTTGGTTTCTATGCTTGCCCAGGATATCCTCTAGGGTTCATGTAGTAATCCCTCTTTCTCCGCAAAAATAATCCCACAACATAAAGTTGTGGGGTTTTTTATTAAATACTCTTCGACACGGTTCGGGAGTCTCATCTCGATTGCCTCGAGAGCCTCGCCGACCGAAACTCAGTACCCTAAAGCAGCACACTGCTAATGCTCCATCTTTGCATGGTCTTCTTTATGAGGATTTCCACCTACATACTGACAACACATCGGCAAAGCAGCGTACACGGTATCGACAACTGCAACCCCATTCGCTTCGTGACCCACGGCAGCAATACTCTTTGCCACTTGATCTACAGAAGTTTTTTTGGCATTCAACAGTAAGGTTAGTTGCTCGGTTTCGGCTTGCCAAACAGCGTATTTAACACCCTTAGTTTTAAGGGCTGCCTTTTCGATTCGTGCCTTACACATATTACAGTTACCACGAACATCAATAGTGGTTTTTTGGGTTTGGGCTACCGCCGTGGTCGCCAAAAACAACATGATTACTACATTAAATTTCATAAATTATATCTTATAAATTAAAGCGGAACCCTGCATAAAACATTCTTCCAAAAACAGGCGAATATACCTGACTCGTATCAAAATTTGCGCCAAACGGATTGGAAGCGTCCAAAACCGCATCGGCTTGCTTAACATCCAGTAAATTTTCTCCGCCAGCATACACGGAAAAGGTATCTGAAAATTGACGTGTGAGTTGTGAACTTAACAGTGAAAAACCGTTAGCATTTCTAGACGGTAACAAAGCCGTTGCCACTAACCGCTGCTGCCCTACCCTGTGAAACGTAACATCGGCACGCCATTGTTTCTGATCTTTTTTATGGGTTTCAAATCCCATAAAGGCAAACCAACGGGTTTTGGGTTGAAGCGGTACCCGCTTTTCTCCAGAAATATAGGCTGTGTGGATGTCATATGCTTTATATGCAAATCTAAACTCAACATGATCCCCGAAACGGGAACTGGCTGAAAATTGTGCGCTTTGCGCATGGCTTCTGCCATTCAAATTATAAAACGAAATGGCACCTGGAGTTTCCCAATCCACCACCACACGATTGGTAAATTCCGTACGATATACATCTAAACTCATTTCTATAGGTTGCGCAAAAAGCGATACTTTTTGAATCCAGCTAAGCCCATAATTCCACGCGCGCTCGGGTAAGAGTCCATACATCTGAGAAGTTGGATTTGCGATATTGAGTTGGCGTTGGCTGCCCAAAAACTTTTGGTTTTCGGCAAAAACACTCGATACCCTTCTGCCCTCTCCAGCAGATAAACGCAAAATAGTTTTGTTCTCGTTTAGGGCATAGCGCAGA
This sequence comes from uncultured Flavobacteriaceae bacterium, assembly GCA_964609755.1. Taxonomy (GTDB): domain Bacteria; phylum Bacteroidota; class Bacteroidia; order Flavobacteriales; family Flavobacteriaceae; genus UBA7446. The sequence goes on from CAZSSZ010000005.1 coordinate 15,058, forward strand.
TGCGCACGAGGCGTAACGAATGTTCCCATAGTATTGTGTATGTCTATTCGCGCACCCAAAATCAGGTTAAAATTTTCGAGGTTATCATAACTGTACTCAAAAAAACCGCCCAAATTATATTCGCTGCGCTTTAATTTTGTTTGCTCAATCTGCTCATCGTATAAGTCCACCATGTATTGCGCACCGGCTTTAAACTTGTGTTGCGTATTGCCCAATATAGACTGATACACCAAATGATGAAAATAACTGGTATACAAAACATTGTGTAGCCTATTCCCAAAATACGCGTTTTGATTGTGGCGACTTATCGCCGTTTGAAAACCAAAACTTTTGTAGGGAATGTCAGGAAACACATAACCCGTTTTGAGCGTTACACCCCATTTGTCGGTTTCGATTTCACCGCCCCAAAATTGGTTTCCAAACTTATGTTTATCGGGGTTGTATGCAACCTGTCCGATTTGCTTTTTGTCGGAAAGCACGTTAAAACTGGCAAAACCTACCCAACCTTTTTCAGCATCAATATACTGCCAACGGTTTAGTAAATTGACTTGATGTGACAAAGGCGCATCCAAAAAACCATCCTTATTATTATCAGAAGTCTTATTTCTGTTGTTTCCATGTACAAAAAGTGTCGTTGCCCACTTTGGCGAAAGCTCGTGCTTTCCCTGAAGGTTGATTTCAGTGCGACCATCTGCCGAACGAAAACCATTAACAAAAAGTGGTGGCGCTGTCAGCGGTTTGATAAGCTCTGTGTTAATTTGCCCCGAAATGCTTTCATAGCCACTGGTTACTGTACCCCCACCTTTGGTAATTTGAATGCTCTCAATCCATGTGCCGGGCGTAAAGGTCAATCCAAAGGTTTGGTTACTGCCACGTAAACTGGGAATGTTTTCTTGCGTAAACAAAATATACGGACTCGTAAGCCCTAACATTTGAATTTGCTTGGTGCCCGTAAGCGCATCGGCGTAGTTTACATCAATAGACGGATTGGTTTCAAAACTTTCCGACAGATTACAGCAAGCTGCTTTTAGCAACTCATCGCTACCAATGGTGGTTAGGTTTCTTGGTGTAAAAATGGCACGTTGCAAGGGTTTACGCTTTTGCTGCACCGTAACTTCATCTAACGAAGAAGCATCTTCAGGGATTAAAACTACCTCAAAAGGTTGATGAAATCCAGAGGAAAGCTTGACGGTTTTAAAACCTAAATAGGAAATCACAAGGGTTGTATTTTCTTCCCTGTGAACGATAGAAAAATAACCCGCATCGTTAGTAACCGTGCCTGTTGATGAATTTTCCCAATACACACTTGCGCCAGCAAGCGGGGTTTGGGCTGTGTTGCCTTGTTCATAGACGTATCCAGAGACAAGGTGTTGTGCATATACTGCACTAAAATTTAATATTAGAAATAGTGTGAAATAAGATTTGAACATGATTTTATGATTTTAATTAAACAAACAAAACGGAGGCTGTCTGTCAATCAAATCAAATATTGCTCAAATAAAATATGTAGGGATACATGATGCGGGTTTGGCGGGGGTTCGCGCCAAACAAAATGTGATGTAGCGGTACTGTGAAATGTGTTTACCTCAAATTGGATTATGGGTGTAAATACTAACGCTTGGCTAAGCGCAATATCCGCTTGAGAAACCGTGGCATCGTCAAAATCAGCAGTGAAATACGTTATCTCGCAACACTCCTTGTTAAAATCCGCATGTTTGCTTTTGGCTGGAGTACCGCAACAGTCTTTCATCTGGCGATTCATTGAAGTTTCGACCAAAACATCATGGCAAAAATGCATTCCAAAACTGCTCTCTAACGAAAGTAGCAACGTAAACATTCCCAATAAAATAGCACCTGTTTTCCTCATAAACTTAGGTCAAAGTTAGTGATTTTATCGTTTTGCCATTTAATACTTCCAAAGTTCTATCTCTTACCTGTTCAAAAACCCCTTTGATTTCGCAAACTTCCTCCTCACATTCATCACAAGAGCGGTAATAATTCAGCGAAACGCAAGGCAACATGGCAATGGGACCGTCAATAATACGCATGATTTCGGTGAGACTAATTTCTTCGGCTGGACGCAATAAACGAAACCCTCCATCCTTTCCTCGTCTACTTTCCAAAATGCGGTTGTTACGCAAATCGCGTAAAATAATTTCCAAAAACTTCCGCGGTATGTTTTGCTCGCGCGCAATATCAGCGGTCATAACTGACTTAGTACTATCGCTATTCCGTGCAATATATGTCAATGCTTTTATGGCGTATTTGCATTTGTTTGAAATCATAATTCAAAGGTAAAAAAAATAATTTCTATTAATCCTATCAATTTGATAGTATTTATTATATTTGCCTCGAATTTCAATTATGATACTCGATCAAATCTTCATAGCGACAAAGAAAAATAGCCAAACTATTGAAGGTGAGCGTTTGTCCAGGTCGTTTGTAAAATCGATTAGTTGGCGTGCTATTGGAACAATCGACACCATCATCATCTCCTATTTTATTACCGGAGAATTGTCGTTTGCATTGTCCATTGGCGGTATAGAATTGGTCACCAAAATGATATTGTATGTAATTCACGAGCGTGTTTGGAACACCGTTAAATGGGGAAAAAAATGAGTCAAGCGTTAGCAGATAAACTTAACAGTACACTCGGCGCATTGACAGATTTAAATGCGCTTTTTGATTTTTTATTCAACCAAGAATTGGGAAGTATTGCTTTTTCTACCTCTTTAGGGCAAGAAGACCAGGTAATTACGCACCACATTGCCACAAACAAACTGCCTATTGAAATATTCACCCTAGATACAGGACGGTTGTTTCAAGAAACTTATGATGTTTTGGACATCACCCAACGAAAATTTAAAACGCCGATTCGGGTATATGCCCCAAATACTGTAGAGGTTGAAAATTTAGTTACTGCAAAAGGACCAAACAGCTTTTACGAATCTGTAGAAAACAGAAAAGAATGCTGTGGTATTCGAAAAATTGAGCCGCTAAAGCGCGCCTTAACAGGCAAAAACGTTTGGATTACTGGCTTGCGTCAAAGCCAATCGCAAAACAGAGCTGACCTCAATTTTTTCAGCTACGACAACGCTTTTAACATCCTAAAATTCAACCCCTTACTGCATTGGTCGTTAGAGGATGTAGCCGCGTATTTAGACCGACACAAGGTACCGCAAAACAAACTGCACGCCAAAGGCTTTGTAAGCATTGGGTGTGCCCCCTGCACACGCGCCATAGCACCTGGAGAAGACATCCGTGCTGGACGTTGGTGGTGGGAAACCAGTAAAAAAGAATGTGGACTACATAGCATAAAATCATGAGTATCCTAAAACAATTAGAAGAAGAATCTATATACATTATCAGAGAAGTAGCCGGACAGTTTAACAACCCGTGTTTGCTGTTTTCGGGTGGAAAAGATTCCATTACGCTTTTGCATTTGGCACGTAAAGCCTTTGCGCCTGCTGCCATTCCCTTTCCATTGGTGCACATCGACACTGGGCATAATTTCCCTGAAACCATTGAGCTGCGGGATAAACTTGTTGCCGAGCATGGACTGCGACTTATTGTGGGGAGTGTTCAGGAAGATATTGATGCAGGAAATGTAATAGAGGAAAAAGGAAGGCACGCCAGTCGCAACAGTTTGCAAACCACTACCCTGTTGAACACCATTGAAAAATATAAGTTTGATGCCTGTATGGGCGGTGCACGTCGGGACGAGGAAAAGGCACGTGCCAAAGAACGTGTGTTTTCTGTGCGAGATGATTTTGGGCAATGGAACGAAAAACTACAACGCCCCGAATTGTTCGATATGCTAAATGGCATGATTCACAACGGCGAAAATGTTCGAGTGTTCCCCATAAGCAATTGGACAGAATTGGACGTTTGGGACTATATCCGTCAGGAGCAATTGGAGATTCCTTCCATTTATTATGCACACGAGCGCGAGGTGTTTTTAAGGGATAATCAATGGATGCCCGTTTCAGACTATGTGCAAGTGGCAGAAAACGACAAACGCAAAGTTACCTCGGTACGCTTTAGAACTGTAGGCGATATGAGTTGTACAGCAGCTGTATTATCAGAAGCTACTGCACTGGATGATATTATCAATGAAATTGGGGGCTCAGATTTTTCGGAGCGTGGCGCACGTATGGACGACAAGCGCTCGGAAGGAGCTATGGAAGAACGTAAAAAAGTAGGGTATTTTTAAGATGGAACTAATCAAAATTGCAACCGCAGGAAGTGTTGACGACGGTAAAAGCACCTTAATTGGGAGGCTATTGTATGAAACAGGAGCGTTGAAGACCGACCAAATTGAACACATTGAAGAAAGGAGTGCTGCAAAAGGGTTCGACTATTTAGACCTTTCGCTAGCCACAGACGGTTTGCTTACCGAGCGTGAGCAAGGCATTACCATTGATGTGTCACATATTTTCTTTTCAACTCCTAAACGAAGGTTTATTATTGCCGACTCGCCCGGACACGTGGAATACACCCGAAACATGGTTACAGGAACCTCAACTGCACAAGCGAGTATTATACTTTTGGATGCCAGAAAAGGGGTCATTGAACAAACCAAACGCCACTTTTTTATCACACAGCTTTTGGGCATAAAACACATCATTTTTGCGGTGAATAAAATGGACTTAGTGGACTATGATCAAGCTGTTTTTGAGGAAATTAAATCCTCCCTTTTGGCACTTGTAGAAAAGCATGGGCAAGACGGAGTAGCCTATCACTTCACTCCAGTATCGGCATTGTACAACGAAAATATTGTTGCGCCCTCTGAAAAGTTAGCGTGGCACAAAGGAGCGCCGTTGTTACAGCTTATTGAAACCTTGCCTATTGAGAAGAATCAATCGCACGATGCAGCCTTTCAAATTCAATACGTGATTCGACCAAAGCGCGAAGAATTGCACGACTATCGAGGTTTTGCTGGCAACGTTCGCTCGGGAAGTTTTACTGTTGGCGATGCCATAACCATCCATCCCTCAGGCAGAAAAAGCTATATAAAAACCATTGAAAAATACGGCAAAAACGTGGAGCACCTCCACGCCGGCGAAAACGGCACTATCCTTTTGGTAGATGAAATTGATGCTTCAAGAGGCGATAGCATACTCTCCGAAAATGCAACTGTAGCGCAAGGCAAAAACCTAAGCGCAACATTTTGTTGGATGCAAGACACGCCCATGTTATCAGGGAATAAATACTGGCTACAGCAGGGCGTACAGCGCAGTTTGGTAAAGGTAAAAGGGGTACGTTCAAAAATAGATTTGGATGCATTGGAACACCGTCAGGTAAATCAGTTAGAGCTCAACGATATTGGAAAAGGGGCATTGGCATTGGCTCAGTCCATAAGCAGTAAACCTTACAGCGAAAATCCAGCGTTAGGTGCCTTTATTTTAATTGACCCACAAACTTTTAACACCGCTGGTGTAGGCTTTATAGAAACCGTATGAGAAGTTTTAGAACAGAAATAGAAGACCCCATTGTTGAGCAGGACATCCTAGATTTGGAGCGCAAAATTTTTGCATTCAAAGAAGGTAAAATGGACGAAGAAAAATTTCGTAGCCTTCGCCTGGCGCGTGGCGTTTATGGACAACGTCAAGAAGGTGTTCAAATGGTGCGCATCAAAATTCCATACGGGAAGTGTACGGCAAAGCAATTGCGTCGTATCGCAAAAGTATCGGACGAATATTCAAACGGAAACTTGCATATAACCACTCGTCAAGATATACAAATCCATTATGTTTCATTAGACCGAACCCCCGAGCTTTGGGCGGAACTGGAACAAGACGATATTACCATGCGTGAGGCCTGTGGAAACACCATTCGCAACGTAACGGCATCGCCTTTGGCGGGTGTAGACCCTAACGAACCCTTTGACGTTACGCCCTATGCACATGCCTTTTTTGAGTACTTTTTGCGAAATCCCATTTGCCAAGATATGGGACGAAAAATCAAAATTGCCTTTTCAAGTTCGGAAAAAGACGATGCATTGACTTTTACACATGACATTGGATTTATTCCAAAAATTAAAGACGGAAAGCGCGGATTTAAAATGCTTGTTGGCGGTGGCATAGGCGCACAGCCTAGAGTTGCAGATGTGATTCATGAATTTATTTCGGCAGAAGAGTTTATTCCGTTTACCGAAGCGGTAGTTCGTGTTTTTGACCAATACGGCGAACGCAATCGCCGCAACAAAGCACGCATGAAATTCTTGATTAAAGAACAAGGATTTGAAACATTTTTGGAACGTGTACTAGGTGTATATCAATCCATCACCCCCAAGAAAATAGAGATTTCAACTGCCGTTTTGGAGCAAAAAAATACGGCAAATTTTGAGGCAAGTAGTGTTGTAGATGCGCAGTATACCACATGGAAAACGAGTAACGTTATAGCACAAAAACAAGAAGGATTAGTTGCTGTGGGTATTGCTATTGACCGTGGCGATATTTCCTCAGACAAAGCTCGTGCTCTTGCCGAAGTGGTAGAGGCGTTTTGTGGAGATGATTTGCGCTTTACCATTGGACAAAGCATATTGTTACGAGGCGTAAAAGAAGACAATCTCCCTGCGCTTTATTTGGCATTGCAAGAATTGCAACTGGCAAAGGTTGGATTTCACAAAATCAACGACATTGTGGCCTGTCCCGGTACAGACACCTGTAATTTGGGTATTGCCAGCAGCATGGGATTGGCAGCGGAATTGCAGCGTATCATCGAAGATGAATATCCGGAAGTGATTGAAAAACATCAACTAAGTATAAAAATCAGTGGATGTATGAATGCCTGTGGGCAACACGCTATTGCTGATATTGGTTTTCAAGGCATGACCGTAAAATCGAATGGAAACATTGCCCCTGCCACCCAAGTGTTGTTAGGAGGCGGTGTCCTTGGAAATGGAAAAGGACGCTATGCCGACAAGGCACTAAAAGTACCTGCCAAACGCACACCGCAAGTATTGCGTTGGTTGTTGGAAGACTTTGATGCCAATGTACAACATGAGGAGACTTTTTTACAGTATTATCTTAGAAAGGAAACCGATTATTTTTATCAAAACCTAAAGGAATACGCAGAAGTTTCCAACTTAACGGATGAAGATTTTGTAGACTGGGGGAACGAAGAGGTATATGAAAAAGCCATTGGCGTGGGCGAATGTGCCGGTGTTACTATAGACTTGGTGCAAACGCTATTGTTTGATGCCGAAGAACAACTTGAAAAGGCTAAAGAAGCCTTGGCAACTCAATCTTGGGGAAATAGTATTTATTACAGTTATGCGGGTAGTATTCGAGCAGCAAAAGCGTTGCTGACCACACGTGCCGCCAAAATTAATTCGCACCACTCCATCATTGATGCATTTGAAACACACTTCCCTACCTATCAAAGCATAAGCGGAAATGCTTTTGGTGAAATTGTTCGATTATTGAATACTACTTCGCCAAGTGAGGACTTTGCCCGTTACTATTTTGATGAGGCGGTGCATGTCATGAATTGGATTAAAGATTTTAGAAATGCACAACAAAATTAAAGGAGTCTTAACCCTAGTGGGGGCAGGTCCAGGCGACCCTGACTTAATAACACTAAAAGGGGTTAACGCGATAAAAAAAGCGGATATCATTTTATACGATGCACTTGTAAACGCTGAAATTTTGGCGCACAATACCACGGGAGACCATTATTTTGTTGGAAAACGCAAAGGCGAGCATTCGTATAAACAGCATGAGATTAACAGCATGTTGATAGATTTTGTTCTTGAAGGCAAAAATGTTGTTCGGCTTAAAGGGGGTGATGTTTCTGTTTTTGCGCGTGCAGCAGAAGAAATTGCATATGCCGAAAAACATGGCATATTTGCAACACTCATTCCTGGTATTTCATCCTATTCAGGGATTGCAGCTGCGCATCGCATTCCACTAACAAAACGTTGTACCTATGAAAGCATCTGGGTAAGTACAGGCTACACCTGTGACGGAAAACCCTCGCCTGACATTGTGCAGGCAGCACAGTCTTCGGCTACTGTAGTTTTGCTAATGGGTATGTCGCATTTGGAGGAAATTGTAGCTATTTTCAGAAAGCACAAACCCGCATATTACCCTGTGGGTATTGTACAAAACGGAACCTTACCCAACGAAAAATGGGTAACAGGCACTTTGGAAAACATCGTTTCAATTGTTGAGGAAAACAGCATTAGTAATCCTGCAACTATTTTTGTAGGACCTGCCGTACAAGACCCAACCGCTTCTTGGAAACATCAAGCCGAATTTCAATACCTATGAACACCCTCTACCCTATCTTTTTAAAAACAAATCAGCTTCATTTTCTTGTTGTGGGAGGTGGTTTTGTAGCATTGGAAAAACTAGAATTTTTATTTAAATCTTCTCCAGATGCCAAAGTTACTTTGGTAAGCCCCATGGTTAGAGAAGAAACGCAAGCCTTTATTGCAGACAAAGACGTAAACGTAATTAAACGACAGTTTCATCCGCGCTTTTTGAGAAATAAACATATTGTTATCGCCACAACAGACAACCCAAAAGTGAACGAAAGGGTGTACAAATTGTCCCGAAAAAGGAACCTTTTGGTCAATGTTGCAGACAATCCACCCTTGTGTGATTTTTACATGGGTGGTATCGTTACCAAAGGGAATTTGAAAATTGCCATTTCCACCAACGGAAAATCCCCTACTTTAGCAAAACGTTTGCGTCAGTGGCTTGAAGGCTTTTTGCCAGAGGAAACCGACGCGTTGCTCGATAAACTTTATGTGTATCGAAATAGGCTAAAGGGTGATTTTGAACAGAAAATTGCAGCTATGAACACATTAACAGAGAAATTACTCGAACAACATGATTAAGACAGATATCATTATTATCGGGGCAGGACCCGTAGGACTTTTTACCGTTTTTGAGGCAGGATTGATGAAACTTCGTTGTCATCTTATTGATGCCATTCCGCAACCCGGAGGGCAGCTTGCTGAAATCTATCCTAAGAAACCCATTTACGATATTCCGGGCTACCCAACCGTTTTGGCAGGTGAATTGGTCGATAATCTTATGGAACAGGCAGCGCCTTTTAAACCTGGATTTACATTGGGTGAACGTGCCGATAGCATTGAAAAACGAGCCGATGGAACCTTTGTAGTTACTACAAGCAAAGGCACAAAACACCATGCGCCTGTGGTAATGATTGCCGGAGGATTGGGAAGTTTTGAACCTAGAAAACCGCTTATTGACAACCTTGCTGATTTTGAAGACAAAGGCGTGCATTATATTGTGAAAGACCCTGACCAATTTGAAGGAAAAGACATGGTTATTTCTGGCGGTGGCGATTCGGCTTTAGACTGGGCAATTTACTTTGCCGAAAAGGGAAGCCATGTGCATTTGGTGCACCGCAGCGACCGCTTTAGAGCACACAAAGACTCTGTTGCTCGCGCACACGAATTGGCAGCGGCAGGCAAAATGGAACTCCACACTTTTGCTGAGGTAAAAGGATTAGAAGGAACAAATGGGTTAGACACTGTTGTGATTCATTCCAAAGAAGAAGAGACACACATTAAAACGGATTTATGGTTTCCCCTATTTGGATTGTCTCCAAAACTTGGACCCATTGCCGATTGGGGGCTAGAAATTGACAAAAATGCCATAGTGGTGGATACCTTTGATTACCAAACCAACCGCCATGGTATATTTGCCATTGGTGATGTAAATACCTACCCCGGAAAACTAAAATTGATTTTATGTGGTTTTCATGAGGCAACACTTGCCGTACAAACCGCCTATAAAATCATTAACCCGGACAAAAAATTTACACTCAAATACACCACCGTACAAGGCGTGCAAGGATTTGAGGAAGAGCAACCTAAAGAAACTGTCAAGTCTTGAGTACAGATATTAGCATTACGGTCATAGACCGCAAAGGAGAAGCGCACGAATTTACCGTACCCACCGATATGAACCTCAATCTTATGGAGGTATGTAAAGGCTTTGAACTTCCCGTGGAGGGGGTTTGCGGCGGTATGGCCATGTGTGCCTCATGCCAAGTGTATGTGCTTACAGAAATACATTTTGGCGAACGCAACGACGACGAAGAAGCGATGCTAGACGAAGCTTATTTTGTACAAGAAAATTCACGTTTGGGCTGTCAAATTCCCATTACGCCCGAGTTAGACGGGCTAAAAGTAGCATTGGCTCCAGAAGCACCATAAAAATCACTTGTTCATAAAAGCCTTAACTCGCTGTTGCGCGTTTTGATTGATATCTTCCCAAAAAAAAGTGATATCAAAACGATGGTAATCTTTGAGAAAAGACACCCAAAAACGTTTAGGTACTTTGGGCAAACTTACCCAAAGCAATCCATCTGTAACCGCTACCTGTAAACATTCAGCAATCATTTCTTGATTATAATAAAGCAATCCTTTGTGGTCAGCGAAATCACTTAAAGAAGTGCTATCCCAAGTAATGGGGTTTGTAGTTACAGCACCTTTGTACCAATCTGCATATTTGGGCAGTTCCCCCATTTTGTAACTGTTCCAACTTACATAGCCTCCTGTAGCGGCTGGAGAAGTCAAGGGCTGTAGCGTTGAGAATTCATTTTCTTGAACACGTGTACCCACCAAATACGCAGCCACAAGTTGTTGCTGCAGCTCGGTACCATCAAAAAAATCTTGTAACAGCTTTTTTAGGTGAATTGCACCCTGACTATGACCTGCCAAAACAATAGGACGCCCGTTGTTTTGGTTTTTTAAATAGTATTCAAAAGCAACTTTCACATCGTTGTAAGCAAGTGTTTTGGCTGCGTTACCGCCTTGATTCAAATAGGGCTCAAAAAAGGCACGGTAATGGTTTTGACGGTAATACGGCACAAAAAGACGTGCAGCGGTTGCCCATGCCGCAGCTTGATACGGAACCACCCATTTAAGCACATCTGTATTGATAACACTATCATTGATAGGCGCATTCCAACGAGTATCTTTTTTATTCGTTAGCAATGTTGGATAGACAAAAAACACATCTGCGTGTTGGTTTTTGGTGGGGCTTCCAATGGTTTTACCGTCAGCTGCTTTTCCCGCATACACCGCCCAATTTTTTTTATCCGCATAGGAAATTGATGTATTTGGAGAAACAAATTCTTTACTGCGATAGGTTACCCCACACGAAGTAAAAAACACAAGTAAACCTCCCAACAAAAAAAGTATCTGTGGACGCATAGCAATTTTTTGTTCAAATATGCAGAAAATTTAGTTACATTCGATTCATGAAAAAGATATTCCTTCTCACATTAATATTTACGACATCTATTAGCTGCCAACGCAGTCAGTTGGAAATTGGATTAAACCCCAAAAGTGGTTCAAATGCTACAGGCTTTGCCTTATTTGACGAGCAAAACGGCACCGTTCGTCTCAGTGTAACTATCCGTGGATTGTCTGAAGGCACACACGCCATACACTTGCACGAAAAAGCGGATTGCAGTTCTGATGATGGCAAATCAACTGGAGGACATTGG
>CAZSSZ010000006.1:0-23649 GCA_964609755.1 uncultured Flavobacteriaceae bacterium
AATCAAAATCCTAAGGTCGTAAAAGAAATAGTTAGCCTTATGGAAAATGCACATGAATATTCACCAACATTTCATTTTAATTATGAAAAATAGAACCTTTTACAGTGTAGTTATCCTTTCTGTTGTAAACACTTTTTGTGTGAGTCTTGCTTTTTCACAACCCAAGTTCCCAAAAAAAATGGAAGGCGATACCAGTGGTTTTGTCTCAATTTTCGATGGCAAATCTCTTGATGGTTGGGAAGGAGATTTGAATTACTGGCGTGTGGAGGATGGAAATATAATTGGAGAAGTAACTCCCGACAAGTTATTAAAACAAAATTCATTCCTTATTTGGCGTGGAGGTACAACTGGCAATTTTGAATTGAAATTGGACTATAAAGTTTCTGCAAATGGAAATTCAGGTATCAATTACAGAAGCTATGAAGTAGGTGATATACCTTATGCGTTGAAAGGATATCAATGTGATATTGATGGTAAGGGGCGTTGGTCAGGACAAAATTATGAAGAAAAAGCACGTAAGTTTTTGGCGCTTCGTGGACAAGTCTCCGAAATTAACAGTCAAAAAGGTGCGTTTGAGATTGGTTCGGTTGGCGAAAGGGATGCACTGTTGCAATTTATCCGAAAAGAAGATTGGAATGCATGCCATATTATTGTTCGCGGCAATATTATGATTCACAAAATCAACGGACAAGTAATGAGTATTGTGATAGATAATGATGTGGAACAACGAAAAATGGAAGGACTTTTAGGAGTTCAAGTACACGTAGGTCCGCCCATGACCATTGAATACAAAAACATACGAATTAAAAAATTTTAATCAAGTAAACATTTAAACCCTTCATGCCATGCGAAAACTTTTTTTGACTACTGTAATAATGTCTTGTATGGCTCATTACTTCTATGGGCAGCATTCGCCAAATATTATCATCATCAATGTGGATGACCTTGGATGGCGAGATGTGGGCTTTATGGGCAGTGCGTATTATGAAACCCCAAATATTGATGCGCTTTCGGCCCGTGGCATGGTGTTTACGAACGGATATGCCTCGGCATCAAATTGTGCTCCTAGCAGAGCGTGTTTGATGACAGGAAAATGGACACCTAGGCACGGCGTGTATACGGTATCATCATCAAGCCGTGGAAAATCCGAAAATCGCAAGTTGATACCTACACAAAACACTACTACACTTTCTAAGGAACATCCTACTCTTTCAACGGTTTTACAGCAAAATGGATATGCAACCTGTCTAGCTGGCAAGTGGCATCTCAGCGATAATCCCCTGGAATATGGCTTTGATGTAAATATTGGCGGTGGGCATAATGGACTTCCTAAAAGCTATTATCCACCCTATAAAAATGTGAAGATAAAAGGGGGAAGTGATAACTACCTTACGGATGTGATTATGGAGAAAGCGATTCAGTTTGTGGATACAGTCAAACAACCTTTTTACTTAAATTATGCTCCCTATGCGGTACATGTTCCCATTATGCCCGTAGATAGTATTGTGCCAAAATACAAGAACAAAACCCCGTGGATGGGGCAAGGAAATCCCGACTATGCTTCCATGGTAGATAACTTGGATAGAAATATAGGGTTACTAACCAAAAAACTAAAAGAAAAAGGTCTTCTTGAAAATACACTTATTGTATTCACTTCTGACAATGGCGGGCTATATGGCGTTACCAGACAAAGACCACTCAGGGCAGGAAAAGGAAGCTATTATGAAGGGGGTATTAGAGAACCATTTTTCTTTGTGTTGAATGACAAAATAAAACCCAATTCCAAAAGTGATGTTCCCATAACAAACCTGGATATTTTCCCTACCGTTTTACATTATGCAGGTATTGATGCAAATACATTGTCTCTTGACGGAAATAACCTAAATACTGTTTTGGAGCAAAAAACAACGGATTTAGACCGTGCGTTGTTTTGGCATTTTCCAATCTATTTACAAGCTTATAACGTCAAAGACAACGAAACAAGGGATCCATTGTTTCGGACACGTCCGGGTTCGGTAATCCGAAAAGGGAATTGGAAATTACACTATTATTTTGAAGATAATGGTGTAGAATTATACAATTTGTCTGAAGATATCGGAGAGCGGAATAATCTAGCAGATAAAGAAATCGCGAAGAAAGAAACGCTTCTAAAACTTTTAGAGAACTGGTGGGAAGAAACAAATGCTCCCATACCAACAGCATTGAATCCTGAATATAAAAGCATGCTAAATTGAACAAGTTTAGTTTTTATTTTTTTATCCTTTTAGCTTGTCTGGTAGAGGCACAGTCGGTAGCACAGGAGAACGATGCGCTCTGGGGAAATGCGGTCTGGATTGAATATTCCAAAGACAATCGAGATGCCAAATGGGCAACACGGGAAATTGTACGAAACAGTCCACCTTTTGATATTGAATCTTGGAAGCCAACGGCTGCAGATTTAAAAGCTGTAAGCCGAAAAACGCACTTGTCTCCCCTTTTGAGAAGAGCCTTTACCATTGACAAACAGCTAAAATCGGCTTCGGTAACTGTGTGCGGACTCGGTTTGTATGAGCTGCATATCAACGGTAAAAAAGTTGGTGATAGGGTTTTGGATCCTGCACAAACTTCTTACGACAAACGGGCTTTTTATGTGAAGCACGATGTAGCTGAAAATCTAAACGTAGGGTTAAATGCTCTAGGACTTAAGTTGGGCAATGGATTTTTTGGACAAAACATGGCCTTTACTCCTCGCTTAAGTTATGGTAATCCACGTGCAATCCTCGTCTTGGATATCGTTTATCAAGATGGCTCTACACAACAGCTAACAACTGATGACAGTTGGAAAGCCACTTCGGGTCCCATTGTGTTTGACAACATTTATCACGGTGAAACCTATGATGCGCGAAAAGCCATTGAGAATTGGAGCCATCCTTCCTTAGATGATAAATTGTGGGATACTGTTGAGGTTGTGGCTGCACCTACGCATAATCTTATAGAACAAGCATTGGAACCGATACGAAAAATACGAAAGGTAATGCCTGTGGCTATACTTCCCTCTGATAACGGTTGGATTTTAGACATGGGGCAAAACATGACGGGTTGGTTGCAGATTCAAGTTAATGAGCGAAGCGGAACTGCAATAAAAATGCGTTTTGCAGAACACCTTATGCCTGACAAAAAAAATATTGACCCTGCTTCAACAGGAATACATGTTACAGGCAACACCCAAACCGACATTTACATTTGTAAAGGAGATGGTGTAGAAACGTGGGAGCCCACGTTTACCTATCACGGGTTTCGTTATGTTCAAATTGAGGGCTTGAGCCAAAAACCAACTATTGACGATTTTGCCGGCTGGTTGGTACGTACCGATGTGGAAAAAACAGGAACTTTTGCATGTTCGGATGCGTTAATCAATACCTTTTATGAGGTGTCCATGTGGACAATTGAGGACAATATTCAAGGGATTTTGACAGACTGTCCGCATCGCGAGCGTTGTGCATGGATGGGGGATATCTATGTTGTGGCAGAGGCGGCATCTTTCAATTTTGACATGAAGCGTATGTGGGACAAAACCTCAGCAGATATGCAAACAATGCTAGGGGTAGCAAAAGTGGTTCATAACAAAAATGAATTTCCATACGACATGCGTGCTCCTGCCAATATATCGGTTGGAAAAAGGCTGTGTAATCAAGCACGCCCCGACTGGGGTGCGGCAACGGTTATGGTGCCTTGGTATGCCTATGTGTACTATGGAGACAAAACCATTATCCAAAATGCCTGGTCTATGATGCAAGATTGGATGGCTTTTTTGTATGAAACAAAACCAGATGGCATTCTCACAGACGGTTATGGCGACTGGTGTCCCCCAGGGGGAAATCCTAAGATCAATACCCCTGTGTCATTAACGTCAACAGCCTTGTATTACCAATCTTTGATTGCCATGCAAAAAATGGCTAATGTGTTGGATAAAGATGATGCAGCTGAAATCTATGCAAAACGCGCCGCTTTTGTAAAAAAGGTCTTTAATGATACCTTTTTTGATGCTTCCCAAAATAGCTATGGTTCACAAACCGGAAATGTATTTGCCTTATTTTCAAAAATTGTTCCTGAGGAAAAAGAGCAAGCCGTGGCGGATAATTTGGCTTCACTTATTATGGAAAAGGAAAACGGGCATTACACTACTGGAATTTTTGGGCATCGTCCACTATACACGGTACTCAATGATTACGGTTATCTAGAGGTAACAAAGCACTTGTGGAGCATCACGGACTATCCGAGTTTGGGCTTTTTGACCGAAGAACACGACCTCACCACATGGCCCGAAGTGCCTTACCATTGGAAAAAAGGAAGACGTTATTTAAGAAACTCATTTAACCACCCCATGCACAGTGGTTTTGCAGCTTCTTTTCACGAAAGTTTAGGAGGGATACGCCCCGATGAAAAACACCCCGGGTTTAAACACTTTTTCTTGAAACCCTCTTTTTTACCCGAATTAACTTGGGTCGAGGTGTCGCACAAATCGCCTTATGGGGTTATAAGAAGTTCGTGGAAGCGCAAGAAGAACACTGTTGTTTGGTCGTTTTCTGTGCCTGAAAATACTTCCGCTGAAATTCAACTTACTGCGTATTCCCACAAAAAATTACAACTTAATGGAGTGGCTGTTAAGCGGAATGTGTTTGTTCTGCAATCGGGGGAGTATACGCTAACCGTAAAAGAAAAGTAAATGAAGTCTACTGTCTATGCAATGAAATGGGTACTGGGTATTGGGATGCTCTTTGTATTCTTTTATAGTCCCTGCCATGCACAAAACAGCGAAGATTTGATTTCGGATGAATGGAATGTGGCTTTTGAAGATAATTGCACTGACGACTGGACGACAAACTGGATACTGGACGGTAAACGTGCAACTATAGAAAACACTCCTTATGGAATGCACTTTGAAGCAGGTCCCGAAGCAGGAGACGATGCTCATCATGCGGTGTTGTGGACAAAGGAAGCTTTTTCAGGTGATATAAAAATCGAGTATGATTACACCCGCACAGATGCTGCAAACAAGTATGTAACATTGCTTTACATACAGGCCACTGGAGATGAGGAAGCAGCGTTTGCGAAAGATATTATGGAGTGGAACAACTTACGAGAAGTACCAGCCATGAAAACGTATTTTGAGAATATGAAGCTCCTTCATATTAGCTATGCTGCTTTTGGTAATAAAGGGGATGGTTTTTATTATGTGCGGGCGCGTCAATATCCAAAACCAAAAAATAAGCCTTTTGCAGTAACGCAAATACAACCCTCCTACGATTATAAAGGCTTTTTCAAGACGAATCAAAAATATCATGTTACCGCCATTAAATCTGGTAAGATGTTGTACTTCAAAATCGAAAGTATGGATGGAGAGGAATTATTTTCATGGGATTTGTCGGATCTAACTCCCATTACAGCGGGCAGAATAGGCTTGAGACATATGTATACGCGTTCGGCGATCTATAAAAATTTTAAGGTTTACACCAAAAATTGAGCAAACTGAAAAGTTTATAAAATATGAAAACAATCCTTTATACCCTTCACTTGAATCAACCTACCAAATACAATGTGAAAATAAATTAATGATATGAAAATCAATATGCGTCTTCTTAAATTTTTACCAATTTTAGTTTTCCTAATTTATACGATTTCCTCATGCAATAGTCTAAAAAAGTTTGAGGTCTTACAATCCGATTTTATAGCACCAACAGCAGCTAATACGGTGTGGTGTTATTGGTATTGGATTAATGATGACATTTCTAAAGCGGGGATTACCAAAGATTTAGAAGCCATGAAAAAAGCAGGAATTGGGGGCGCTTTGATTGGAAATATTAACCCTGCTCAAAAAGACGGTAAAGTACCCATGCTAAGTGAAGAATGGTGGTCACATATGGTTCACGCAGTGGTTGAAGGCAAACGTATTGGTGTAGATATTGGGGTTTTTAATTGTCCCGGGTGGAGCCAAAGTGGAGGTCCTTGGGTAGATTCCACAAAAGCAATGCGATATTTAACATTTAGCGAAACTGCAATTACAGGTGGAACTCCCATTACTGTTCAGTTGAATAAACCCAAAGAAGCCTTTCAAGATACCCACACGCTGGCGTTTAGAACATCAAAAACCGCACAACGCAATACCCATCGTATTCCAACAATAGTAAGGGCAAATTGGGATGATGTTGAAGTAGACCTTCTTACCGATGGTGATATGGACAACGACACAAGTTTTACACCCAAGACTAAAAATCCGTTGGTGATAACTTTTGATGTAGCTGAAGCTATTGAAGCCCAATCGATTTCTCTAGTGCCTAGCAAACCGTTTAAATGCGATGTAATGGTATCGGCTGTTGTAGATGGGAAAGAAGTAGAAATTCAAAGGTTTACGTTTGATCGTTTTCGGATGTCTGCCAATGTGGGACCCATCAAAAATGGGGCTTACGCCAAGGCGTTTCCAAAAGTAAAAGCATCCCAGTTTAAATTAACCTGTACCAATTTCCGTACCCATAGAAATGCCGGTTATGGATTTGCTGAAATTACACTTTCTGAAGCGGTTGTGCTTGATGAATATGTAGAAAAGCAATTGGGGAAAATGCATACCACTCCAAAACCCGATTGGGACACCTATATTTTCAATATGCAAGAAGAACTTAGCGTAAATGCACCGAGAATACATCCAAATGAGGTCATTGACATAAGTGATAAAATTGACAGTAAAGGAAATTTAAACTGGGATGCTCCCAAAGGAGATTGGACGGTCATGCGTTTTGGAATGTCGCCTACAGGCACAAAAAACGCTCCGGCAGCTCCACAAGGTGTAGGCTACGAAATTGATAAAATGAATGCCGAATGGGTTCAATATCACTTTGATAATTTTGTTGGTGAGCTATTAAAGCGCATCCCTGAGGAGTGTAGATCTGCTTTTAAGTATGTAGTTGCCGACAGCTATGAGATGGGCTCTCAAAATTGGACAGATCATTATGAGGAAAAATTTAAGGAGAAATTTGGCTACGATCCCGTAAAATATTTACCAGTACTTTCTGGAAGAATTGTGGGTAGTGTTGAGGCATCTGAACGATTCTTGTGGGACTTGCGTCGTGCCATTGCCGATGATATTGCTTATGAATATGTGGGTGCTTTACGTAAAGCAAGCAACAAACACAACCTTCAAACATGGTTGGAAAATTACGGTCATTGGGGTTTTCCGGGTGAGTTTATGATGTATGGCGGGCAGTCTGACTTGATATCGGGAGAGTTTTGGAACGAAGGCACATTAGGTAATATCGAATGTAAAGCTTCCTCCTCAACAGCACACACCTATGGTAAGCCTATCACCTCAGCAGAAGCCTTTACGTCTTCTCGGAAGGCATATTTAAGACACCCCGAAATGTTAAAAAAACGTGGTGATTGGGCCTTGACAGAGGGAATTAATCATTTTGTATTGCATTTATATATCCAACAACCCGACGATAACAGAAAACCGGGTATGAATGCGTGGTTTGGCACCGAGTTTAATCGTCACAACACTTGGTTTGGTCAGTCAGATACGTATTTTGATTATTTACGTCGTTGTCAACATTTGTTACAACAAGGAAAATACGTGGCAGATGTCTGTTATTTTATTGGTGAAGATGCACCCATTATGACAGGTGGCAGAACTCCTGAAATTCCTAAGGGGTACTCCTATGATTATATTAATGCTGAAGTGATTCTAGATAGGCTTACCGTGAAAGATGGGCGCTTTGTTTTGCCCGATGGCATGAGTTATAAAGTAATGGTTTTGCCCCCTTTTAAAACCATGCATCCTAAAGTCTTGAAAAAGATCGCTCAATTGGTTCAACAAGGGGGTGTCATTTTAGGTCCTAAGCCTGAAAAGTCGCCGAGTTTGGAAAACTATCCCCATTGCGATAATGAAGTAAAAAATATGGCAAATACCATGTGGCATGGAAATTATGTTGATGGTAAAATGGCAGTGTCTTATGGCAAAGGAAAAGTTTGGGATGGGTATCAATTGGCAGATGTTTTTGAAGCATTAGATTTGGCTAAAGATGTAGCTGTTTCCGACGATGCTCCTGTGCTTTGGACACACCGTGCAACACCAGAAACGGACATCTATTTTATGACAAATCAAAGTGATGATAAACTAAATATAGCACCTGTTTTTAGAGTGGATAAAAACCTAAAACCGCAACTGTGGGATGCTGTAAGCGGGGAGATTAGAGCTTTGCCTGAGTTTGAAGTCACAGCAACTGGAATTAAAGTGCCATTAGAATTTCAAGGTTCTCAGAGTTGGTTTATTCTTTTTGGCAAAGGAAGACCAACCAAAAACAGTGCTAATTTTCCCACATTTAAAACACTTCTAACATTAGATAAAGACTTTCGTGTAGATTTTCAAAACAAAGACATTGGACCAAAAGAAACAGTTATTTTTAGGGAATTAAACGATTGGATAACATCTAATAATGAACAGATAAAATACTATTCGGGAACGGCAGTATACAGTAAAACATTTATGGTTGATACGCTTCCTAAAGATCAAGAAGTGTATTTAAATTTGGGAAAAGTATCCGTTATGGCTAAAGTGAAATTGAATGGAAATGATGTGGGTGGTGTTTGGATGGCGCCGTATCGTTTAAACATTACAGAAGCTATTCAAAAAGGAGAAAACACACTTGAAATAGAAGTGGTTAACCTTTGGCGAAACCAATTAATTAAAGATAAAAAACGAGCCGAAAATGAAAAATATACTTGGCTGGTAACAGATGATATTACCCCTAATTCATCATTACAACCGTCGGGGTTGTTGGGGCCTGTGGTTATAGAGTCAGTAGCGTATTAAGGCAGATTACATTGCAAATGGTGATTTGCAGTTAGCCTGATACCTCAGGATAGTTTTTTTTAATGTAATATCTTATTTTATACCCTTAAGACTTTTCTTATGGATAATGCTTCTTGGGTATTGCAATTATTAGGGCGTTTACACCCCCTTTTGGTTCATTTCCCCGTGGGACTTTTGGTGGTTGCTTTCGTTTTGGAATTGGTAACTGTCAGGGGAAAACAAAAAGGGCTTCGTGAGGGTATCAATTGGATGGTTTATATCGGGGCTCTTACGGCAATAATTACGGCGCTTTTTGGATGGTTATTAGAGGAGCAGGAAGACTATCAGGGAAGTTTGGTGGAAAACCATGAATTTGCTGGAATACTTACAGCCGTTTTGGCAAGCATTACCGCCTTGACACTTTGCAGGACTTTACGAGGCAAAAGCAATAGTTTACTGCTTTACAGACTTCTGCTAACATCTACAGTATTTGCCTTGACAATAGCGGGTCATTTTGGTGCGAGTCTTACACATGGAGAAGACTATCTTTCAGAAGTGTTGCCAGGGTATAAAGATGTCTATGTAGAAATTGAACCTGTAGGCTTACTCACCGAACTTGAAGCCTCTGATTCTTTGTCGACAATACAAAAAGACAAACTGAATTTAAAAGTTCGAGGGCTTTTTGCGCACAAATGCTACCAATGTCATGGTGAAAACAAGCAAAAAGGCGGCTTAGTACTTGAAACAAAAGAAGGTGTTTTTAAGGGAGGAGATTCTGGTTTGGCTATTGTTCCCGGAAAACCTGACGAAAGTGAAATTTACAAACGCATAATACTTCCGCCAGGTCACAAAAAAGCAATGCCTACCAAAGGGAAGCCACTAACGGAAGATGAGATAACACTTGTGCGTGTGTGGATTGAGCAAGGGGCACACTGGTCCGATGAAGCGTTGAAAGTTTTTCCTGAGGCAGCATTAGCCTTAACGCAACCCGAACTGCCCAAAAATACATCAGAGCAGCATCCTTTGGACAAACTGATTGATGCTTATTTTAATGAAAATGATATTGCGTGGCAAAATGTTATTGATGACAGGTCATTTATCCGTCGTGCCTATATGGATGTTGTTGGTTTATTGCCCGAACCAAGTGCTGTAAAAGCCTTTATTGATGATACTGACCCAAAAAAGCGAGAGAAACTTATCGATAAGTTGCTAAGCGACAATCAAAATTACACCCAGCATTGGTTGAGTTTTTGGAATGATTTATTGCGAAACGATTACTACAGTGTGGGAGGGAAAAAGCCAATTACGCGATGGCTATACAACGCTTTGATGAACAATAAATCTTACGATCAATTGGTAACAGAGCTTATCAATCCTGTAAAGGGTTCAGAGGGTTTTATTGGAGGAGTAAAATGGCGTGGGGTTGTCAATGCCAGTCAAATACCAGAAATGCAAGCGGCGCAAAATATTGGGCAATCATTGATGGGGGTAAACGTAAAATGCGCTTCGTGCCACAATAGTTTCGTCAGTAACCTTACGTTAAATCAAGCGTACGATTTTGCAACGATTTTCTCAGATTCTATCTTGGAGTTAAACCGCTGTGATAAGCCAATTGGCAAAATGGCAACTCCTAATTTTTTATATCCTGAACTTGGAAGTGTTGAAGGGAAAACGGTTAAAGAGAGGCTTTTAAAGCTCTCAAAGGTAATGGTGCAGCGTGCCAATGGCAGATTGTACCGTACAATAACCAATAGGTTTTGGGATAGGTTAATGGGGCGTGGTATTGTTGAGCCTTTGGATGAAATGGATAACACACCGTGGAGTGCAGCTGTTTTGGATTGGCTGTCTGCAGATTTTGTAGACTCAGGTTCGGATTTAAAACACTTAATAAAGCGTATTATGACCTCAAAGGTTTACCAGTTACCTATGGTAAATTATAAAAAGGAGGAGGAGTTAAAAGACAACTATGTTTTTGAGGGGCCTGTTACGCGGCGTTTGAGTGCTGAGCAGTTTTCCGATGCTGTAAGTCAGCTTATAGCCCCTATGTATCCGCAAGTATCGTTTAATCCTAACGGAGATGATATTAGAGCAATGCGTATTTGGCACTTAGAACAAGAGTTTGGAAATGTTGTATTGCCTCAACCAGGAAGACGTTATTTTAGAAAGTCATTTGAGGTGTTAAAAAAGATGCCAGAAAAAGCACCCTTGCTTATTACTGTAGATAATGGCTATGTGCTTTACGTTAATGGTAAGGAAATTTCACGCAATACAAATTGGAAAGAAGTTGATAAAATAAACATTGCAAAAGAATTGAAAGCGGGGAAAAATACCATTGCAATCATTGGAGATAATGGCGGTGAAATTGCCAATCCTGCAGGAATTCTTTTTGCATTAAAGCTCGAATACGCATCTGGTGAAGTTGTATTGTTAAAGTCTGACACTTCCTGGTTAAGTTTTAGAGAAAAACCCAAAGGAGATTGGACTTCCGTGGACTATGACGACAGCCATTGGGAAAAGGTTAGAAACTACAGCACGGGAAATTTTAAGAATTGGGGACAGTTATTAGATTTCACATTTAAACCACATTCGCAGAAAATGGCAAGGGCTAGCCTAGCAAAGCAACATCCATTTATGAAAATATTAGGTCGTCCAAGCCGGGATATTGTAGCAACTTCTAGAGAAGAGCAAGCAACTTTATTGCAAGCTTTGGAGCTTACTAATGGCGCTTTTTTTAACGATATTTTGGAAGAGGGTGCACACGCTTGGTTAAAACGCTACAAAAAAGATAGCAAGAAGATTATTGATAGTTTGTTCCAAAGTGCCTTAAATAGAACACCCTCTAAGGCAGAAGAAAATATCATGCTAAAAATATTAGGGGAAGATCCCAAACCAGAACAATTACAAGATGTATTTTGGGCTGTTTTGTTGTCACCAGAGTTTCAGTTTGTAAATTAAATGCGGTATTGCAATGGATAATATAAATTCAAGAAGAGAATTTCTAAAAAAGATGGGTGCGGCAAGTTTGTCTGCTGCTACCACAACACTACCGGGGTTTAGTTTTTTAAGCTCATGCGCTCCCGAAGTCCAAAAGTTGGCTGCTACTGCAGATTCGGTAATTTTACTTTGGATGGCAGGCGGTATGGCACATACCGAAACCTTTGATCCAAAGGCCTATGTCCCTTTTGAAAAGGGTGTGGAGAGTAAAAGAGTTTTAAGTACCTTCCCTAAAAAACCTACCGTTGTTGACGATTTGTATTTCTCTGAGGGTTTGCAGTCTATAGGGAGTGTGATGGACAAAGGAGCTATCATTCGCTCGTACAAGTCAGCAGACTTGGGTCATATTTTACATACCCGTCATCAATACCATTGGCATACATGTTATGAGCCGCCACAATCGGTACAAGCTCCGCATATAGGTGCCTGGATAGCAAAAGAATTAGGTCCTGCAAATCCAGTTATTCCTCCGTTTATTGCCATGGGGCAACGCTTTACCATGGGAGAGTCTGAGGAGTTGAAAGCGTTTCATTCTGCGGGTTTTTTGGGTAGCGAGTACGGCCCTTTTTTAATACCAGACCCTTCCACCGGACTCGATAGTGTAAGGCCGCCAAAAGGAATGTCTTTAAAACGTTTTGAAGCGCGTTATAAACTCTATAAAGAATTGTCTTATAAGAGTAAGATTATGGAGCAAGCGAGTGACTATCAGCGCGAATCTTTGATGCGTTCTATGGAGCAGTCGTATATGCTTTTAAATTCACCCGAAGCCAAAATATTTGACTTGTCACAAGAGCCAAAAGAGGTTTATGACACCTACAACACTGGGCGTTTTGGATTGGGTTGTCTGCTAGCAAAACGACTGGCGATGAACGGAGCACGCTTTATTTCGGTTTCTACAGAATATGAGCCTTTTATTGGCTGGGACACTCACGAAAACGGGCATACACGGCTCAAAAAGATGAAGGCGCTTATTGACAGGCCTGTGGCACAACTCATTAAGGATTTGGACGAATCTGGGCACTTAGATAGGACACTTATCATCTTAGCAAGTGAGTTTAGTCGAGATGCTATTTTGGAAGGAAGACCCGGTAAAAAAGTGAAAGATCAAGTAAAGCAACCCGATATTATAGAACATGAAAAACATTACGGTATGCACCGTCATTTCACAGACGGAAGTTCTATACTGTTGTGGGGAGGTGGTATTAAAAAAGGATTGGTCTATGGAAAAACCGCCGACGAGCGGCCGTGTTCATCTATTGAAAACCCTGTAGTTATCGACCAAGTACATCAATCTGTTTACCACGCGCTAGGAATTCATCCCGAAACGCATTACGAAATAGAGGGACGTCCTTTTTATACCACACCCGATGGTAAAGGAAAGCCAATTCTTGATCTTTTTGGAAAAGAAATGAGGGCGTAGCCATTCGAACAACTTAAAACCAAAACAACCTAATGAGTTACGTAAATCGCAGAACATTTATTCAAACCGCCGCTAAGGGGAGTTTGGGAATGGTAGTTGTGCCCCATTTTAATATCATAAAGCCTAAACCCGCAATGTATGATGAGGTCATTGGACATGGCGATTACACATACAGAGTTCACAAATCATGGGGTGATTTGGATCCAGCGAAAACACCCGTTAAAAATTGCCATGAGATGGTCATGGATTCTAAGGGACGTTTGATTATGGTGGGCGACAATACCAAAAACAATATTGTTATTTATGATAAGTCCGGGAAGTTGTTAGATTCCTGGGGTGTTCGCTACAGCGGTGGTCATGGTTTGTCTTTATGGAACGACGGGTCAGACGATTTTTTATTTATCTGCGACACTAAAGGGCAAAGCGTTATTAAAACAACCACTGATGGTAGAGAATTAATGATTATCGGTCACCCTTCGCAATATGGGGCATACGACAAAAAAGATCCGTTCAAACCCACCGAAAGCGCCATAGGACCCAATGGAGATATTTATATCGCGGATGGATACGGTTCAAACTATGTGCTTCAATTTACAAAGGATGGTGAATTTATTCGAAAAATTGGAGGCGGTAGGGGCACAGGAGAAGATCAGTTTCAAACCGCTCATGGTGTTTGTATTGATTACAGGGGAAAGGGAGAACCAACGTTGTTGATTACTTCTAGAGCCACAAACTGTTTTAAACGCTTTACCTTGGCAGGTAAATACCTAGAAAGCATAGACTTACCAGGTGCGTTTGTATGTCGTCCTGTTATACATAAAGACACCTTGTACTCGGGAGTTTGCTGGTCTTCAGCTACTGATTATGTGGAGGGAGACAAAACCACACATCCTTCCATACTCAATCCTCGTTCTGGGTTTGTAACCATTTTGGATAAAAAGGGTGAGGTCGTTTCTAACCCAGGGGGTTCAAAACCAACATACAATAAGGGAATCTTGCAACGAATGGTACAAGAAAAACCTATTTTTCACCATTGCCATGATGTATGCGTTGATAATGATGAAAACTTGTATGTGTGTCAATGGAATGCCAATAACGCATACCCAATAAAATTAGAAAGAATTTAAAAAATAGTCTTATGCATAAAATCAAAATATTATCGGTCGTTTTTGTACTAATTGTGTCGTGTAACTACGCCTCATCCATAGCGAGCCCACTTGCATTTAGTAAGCTGCTTGTCAATTCAAAAGAAAATCCAACGGCTATAGAAAGCGAGCAACCGCTTTTTTCATGGGTAGTCGATGCCAAAGGTATCAACAAGTCGCAGTCTGCATATCACATTATGGTGGCATCTTCTCTAGAAGGTATAAATTCAGACAACGCAGATATATGGAATTCTTCCAAAGTAGAAAGCAGTAAGTCTGCCTATGTTGCTTTTGAAGGTAAATCTTTGAAGGCTTTGGGGAAGTATTACTGGAAAGTAAAAATTTGGGACGAATCTGGAAATGCATCCGATTGGTCAGAAGCACAAGTGTTTCAAATGGGTTTGATGGGTCAAGAAAGTTGGGGTGCTTCACAGTGGATTACCCTAGGAAAAGATACGCGAACGTCGCCACATCGCTTTCGGGATTATAAGACCGGAAAGATGAAGCAAGCTGTTCCTGTAGATGGTTTTGCGGCAAGTTATTTTAGAAAAGAGGTGTCTGTAGCTAAGAAAGTAAAAAATGCACAGGTGTATGTATGTGGATTGGGATACTACGAATTGTTTCTAAACGGAAATAAAGTTGGAGACCATGTCCTAGATCCAGCACCTTCAAATTACGATAAGCAAGCTTATTATGTGAATTACGACATCACGGATCAACTCGAGTCTGGAAAAAACGCCTTTGGAATTGTTTTGGGCAATGGATTTTATGGGCAAAATATTTCGTGGAAAAATGATCCTGAGTCTGAAAGAGATTTGGCGTATGGACCGCCAACGGTAAAGTCATTGATTAAGGTAACCTATACAGACGGTACGCAAGAAGATTTTTATACAGATCAGACTTGGAAGGAATCCACGGGTCCCATTGTTTTTAATAATATTTACGGTGGTGACACCTATGATGCGCGTTATGAAATTAACGGATGGAATCGCGTGGGGTATAACGATAGTTCCTGGGCAAATGCTGCATTAGCAAACCCTAAAATCAAAAAAATTAGCGCGCAACAAATTCCTGCTATCAAACGCTTAAAAGTGCTAGAACCTCAGCGTGTTTTTAAAGGAGCAGACGGCGAATGGATTGTAGATTTTGGTCAGAACATAGCGGGTTGGATACATCTTACGGTTTCCGAAAAAAGGGGGCAACTCATTGATATTATTACAACCGAAGCTTTGCTCACCAACGGAAAAGATATCTATCTAGGAAGTACTGGCGGGGGCGCAAACGGAATGCCACAAATTTATAAGTATGTCTGTAAAGGCGAAAACGAGGAGTCTTGGGAGCCAAAATTTAGTTATCATGGCTTTAGATATGCCAAAATTAAAGGGATCACTACCAAACCGGATGCCAAGATGATAAAGGCGGTGTTGGTTGCTACCGATATTCATGAAACGGGGTCGTTTTCTTCCTCAGAACCGCTATTCAATAAAATGCATGATATCAGTAAATGGACCATTGTAGATAATATTCATGGGATTCCGGAAGATTGTCCACACAGAGAAAAATGCGGTTGGTTGGGCGACGCACATGCTTTTTGTGAATATGCGCTATACAATTACGATATGTATGATTTTTACAAAAAATACATGGAAGACATCCGCACCCAAATGCGACAAGTTAATGGACATACAGATACTGCTTTGAAATTTTTGGCACCAACCATGATTGCCCCTGGAAAACGAACCTCAACGATTGCTAAAATAGATTGGGGTGTTGCCACGATGTATTTGCCATGGTACAATTATGTCTATTACGGAGACGATGCCATTGTAAGGGAGTACTACAATGAAATGAAAATATTGACTGAATATTATTTGTCTTTTAAGGGGCCTAATGGTATTATGGAAAACGGTATGGGTGATTGGTGTCCACCGAGCTGGGATCGTAGAAGTAATCCCGGGGCAATGGAGTGTGATCCCATTATTTCGGCTAATGCCTATTTTTATGATGTGTTGGGGATTATGGAGGTCTTTGCAAAAATCAATTCTGATGAGGTGTTTGAGACTAAAATGAAAGAAGAAAAAGCCCAACTGCTTGCCGCATTCAACAAGGAGTATTTGGTTGACATTCCACAGACAAATTACAAGTGGTACCAAAGCCAAACAGCAACCGTTCAGGCGTTGCAATTTGGGATGGTGCCCGATGCAGAAATAGAAAATGTAGTTAACGGATTGGTACACGATATAACTGCAGTAAAAGGAGGACATCACTCCACAGGGATTCACGGGAACAGATATATTTATACGGTTTTGACCAAATATGGTAAAGCGGATTTGGCGCATCAAATTTTGACAACTCCCGATTTTCCTAGTCAGACGTATGTAATGAACTCCGGTTTTACCACTTGGCCTGAGCGTCAATTTGAATGGGAAAAATTAGAAGGGCCTTCCAATTCGTTAAATCACCCGATGCATAGTGGCTTTGCGGCTTATTTTTACGAGTCGTTAGGAGGAATTAAATCTTCAAAAACACATCCCGGCTATAAAGATTTTACAGTCAATCCTCAATTTCCAAGTCAACTAAAAAGCGCTAGCGTTGAGGTTCCTACTCCTTACGGCACCATCAAAAACACATGGAATGTTGATGGTACAACGATGACCGTGGAGTTGGAAGTTCCCTTCAACACAACCGCTGAGGTTATCTTAAGTGCCCAGCAACAAAGCTTACTAAAGATTAACGGAATGCCTCTAGCTGATTTTGTGCAAAAACACAATCTCATTCAGGCAGCCGATAATTTGCTTTTAGGTTCTGGTGCCTATGTGTTAACTTATAAACGATAGCTTACTTTTGCCAAAGAATTTAACATACACCCATCAAATGTTCAATACATCAAATTTTATGAGGCTTCTCTCCCCATGTTTTTTAACCGTTGTTTTTTTACTATTGGTATCACACAACACCTTTTCGCAACAACGTCGTCAACCTAATGTTTTGTTTATTTTGGTGGACGATTTGGGGGTTCATGACTTGGGGGTTACGGGGAGTACATTTTACGAAACCCCTGTTGTCGATGCCTTAGCTTCGGAAAGTGTAACGTTTTCAAATGGCTATGCTGCTAGCCGTGTGTGTAGTCCTTCGCGTGCGAGTATTATGACCGGAAAATTTACGGCGCGCCACGGTATCACAGATTGGATAGGGGCAAAAGCAGGAACAGCTTGGCGAACAAGAAACCGACACGATAAGCTATTACCAGCAGATTATGTAAGGCAATTGCCACATGACGATATTACAATTGCAGAAGCTTTTAAGGCAGCAGGATATAAAACCTTTTTTGCGGGAAAATGGCATTTGGGTGATGAGGGGTCTTACCCTGAAGACCATGGATTTGATATTAATATTGGCGGGATTCATGCGGGATCTCCACGGGGAGGATTTTTTTCGCCTTGGCAAAACCCTAAGCTTCAAAACAGACAAGATGGCGAGAATCTAACCTTGCGCCTTGCCAACGAAACAGCACAGTTTATGGAGGCGCATAAGGATTCAACATTTTTTGCTTTTCTTTCCTTTTATGCGGTACATGCACCCCTACAAACCACAGCAAAAAAATGGAAAAAATATCGAGATAAAGCGGCTACAATGGGCGTGCCCAACACGGCTTACGAAATGGAGCGTGTGTTACCCATACGAAAAGTTCAGGACAACCCCGTTTATGCCGGTTTGGTTGAAACCATGGACACAGCTGTTGGCGTGGTGTTAGACGCCTTAAAGGCGCATGGTTTGGAAGACAATACTATTGTCGTTTTTACCTCTGATAACGGTGGTGTTGCTTCGGGTGATCACTATGCCACAAGCAATCTTCCGCTTCGTGGGGGAAAAGGCTATCAATGGGAAGGAGGAACACGCGTTCCTGTATTTATTAAAGTACCATGGTTAGCTAATGTGCAAAAGGTAAGCGAAGTGCCTGTTATTGGAACTGATTTTTATCCAACCCTATTGGATTTGGCGGATATTTCATTGCTTCCTGAACAGCACAGGGATGGCATGAGTTTAAAACCCTTACTTGAGGGCGGAAGTCTTGAAAAACCGAGACTGCTCTATTGGCATTATCCCCATTATGGCAATCAGGGAGGCGAGCCAGCCTCTATAGTGCAGTGGAATCAATGGAAACTCATTCAGTATTGGGAAGACGGGCGTCAAGAGTTGTTTCGGCTCCCTTCTACAGAGACTGATGAAATGAATGTGGTGGAATCATATCCTGAAATTGCTGAGAAATTGACAGATTCTCTTATGAATTGGCTAACCTCAGTAGAGGCAAAATATCCAGTGAAAGACCCGGAGTATGACCAAGAAAAAGCAAAAGCACGTCAATTGAAGACGGAAACCAATAAATTACCATCGCTTGAAGCCAACAGGGTAAAAATGCTTTCTGAGGATTTTAAACCCAACGATAATTGGTGGAAAAGTGAGTTAGGGAAATAAACAATTCCTATTTTTAATGTTAGCGTTCAGGGTTTTTGGCTAGAAAATCTAATAATATGGATTTCACATCTGCTACAGTTCCTTCTTTTAGCCCATTGTTGATGTTGGCACCTGTTATCCAATACAAAACCATACCTGCGTCAGAGCAATCCCATTTTCCTTTTTGGAATTTGACAATATTATCAACCTCAGCAATTTTACCAATCGTCCAAATCCATTGCATTCTAGGATCGGGGTGATTTTTTGCCCAGTCCCACTTTTCTAAAGCTACTTTTAGGTGGGTGTTTTGATCTGGTATACGCACTTCTTCAACACCAAAATCTATAATCTCTTGCCAAGAATAGAAGTCTCCCGCATTGTCGTTGGCAGGGTGGTGTGTAACTACCTTTACAAAGGGGTGTTTTTTTTTGGAGGATTTCTTTAATGCCATGCCAATAATATCAGGCTCCCCTGCTTCGATAATCCAAAGTGGATCTTCGGCTGTTGAGGCATTTATAGCTGCTGTTAAGTCTTTAAGCGTTTGTTTTTTTTGCCACAGGGCGTCATAAAATACTAGATTGTCAAAACCGCCCCATCTTCTTGCGGTAACATCACAGCTGAGTTGCATTAAGTGATGACGTTCTCTCTCTGGTTTTGCCGTAATGCGGTGATCTCCAAGCAAGTCACAACTGTGCGAATAATGCACCAATCGATCTTCCAAACCCGCAGCACGGAGTAAGGCAATGCTTACGGCAGTGCCTCCAAGGTCGTCGGGGTCGGGTGAGTTTCCATCGGCCACTATGGCAATACGTCCAGGGGGTGGTGAAATGGTTTGTGAATGCGCAACTAGACTTAGAAACAATACGATGAGGAGTACCCATATTTTTTTCATAATAATATTTTTAAGCATAACGTCTTTTAACGAATTTAAGTTAAAAATAATCTAGCCTTTACGTATACTTAACCTGTGGTGTCCTGTTGCTGTAGGGTATTTTGAGAAATGTGCAATTTATACTACTTAAAAGTAAAGATTAGACAATAGATAGCAGAAAGTGCAGGGCAGTTGATAGTGTATACACTTTGTTTTGCAGTACAGTTCAGGATACCCCTTTCCTTTTTACCACATATATTTACCGTTATATTTTAAAATTAAGTCTTTTTATTTTTGGCTTGTAATAGCTGTAATAGTATATCCTTATGATAAAAAATAGTTCTCTTGTCGTCTTGTGTGCACTCATTTTGGGTGCTTGTCAAAACAACCTTTCGAATGAAGCATCAAAAGATAAGGTCATTGCCCAAAACGTAGCAGCGCTTATTGACCAAATGACCCTTGATGAAAAAATTGCTGAGCTTACGCAAGATGCGCCTGCAAACGACAGGCTTGGCATTCCTTTTATGAAATTTGGTGAAGGGCTCCACGGCTTGTGGTACGATGGAGTTACGGTGTATCCTCAGGCTATTGCATGTGGCTCTACTTGGGATCCAAAGTTGATTAAGAAAATGGCTTCGCAAACGGCTTTAGAGGCTAGGGCATTAAACATAACACACTGCTATTCGCCAAACTTAGATGTGATTTCTGGAGACGCACGCTACGGTAGGGTTGAGGAGTCTTATGGCGAAGATCCCTATTTGGTGTCGCGTATGGCGGTAGCTTTTATTGAGGGATTACAAGGTACTGGCGATGAGCAATTTGATGAAAATCATATAATAGCAACCGCAAAACATTTTGTGGGATATCCTGAGAACAGAAGAGGCATCAATGGCGGGTTTAGCGATATGTCTGAGCGTAGACTTCGTGAAATTTTCCTTCCGCCTTTTGAGGCTGCCGTAAAAGAAGCCAATGTGGGTTGCATAATGCCCGGTCACCAAGATTATAACGGGGTGCCCTGCCACATGAACGAGTGGTTATTAGAAGACGTACTCCGTGGGGAATTGGGCTTTGACGGTTTTATTGTTTCTGATAACAACGATGTTGGGCGTTTGCAGACCATGCACCACATTACCAAAACCCGTGCAGAAGCTGCTATTCTGGGGTTAAAAGCAGGTGTAGATATGGATTTGGTATTGGGCAAACACTTACCCCTTTATGCCTATCATTCAACGGTATTAAAAGATACGCTTGAGAAAAACCCCTCCTTGGTAAAATACGTTGACCGCGCCGCTGCCAGAATTCTAACGGCAAAATACAAATTGGGATTATTTGGGTCTACGCGCAAAGAAGCCAAAAAAGATACCATTGTAAGCAGAAAAGAACACCAAGAGTATGCCTACGAAATGGCGAAAAAAGCGATGGTGTTACTCAAAAATGACAATAGTCTATTGCCATTAGATATGTCTAAAATCAAGTCTTTGGCGGTTATTGGACCCAATGCTACAGAAGAACGCCCCGAAAAAGGGACATATTCGCTTCTTGGTGGATATTCTGGATTGCCGCCCTACTACGTTTCTGTACTAGAAGGTATTACAAACAAAGTGGGGAATAAAGTGAAGATTAACTATGCCAAAGGGTGTGATTTGATGAGCAAATCCAAAGCAGGTTTTGCTAAGGCGATTGCAGCAGCCAAAAAATCGGACGCTGTGATACTTGTTGTTGGAGGCTCCAGAAAAACAGGCGGTGAAGGTGTAGATCGCTCCGATTTGGACTTGTATGGCGTACAAAACGAATTGGTGGAGGCTATTCACAAAACGGGAAAACCCGTTATTGCAGTATTGATAAACGGACGTCCACTTACTATAAATTATATTGCTGAAAATATCCCCTCTGTATTGGAAACTTGGTATTTGGGTATGCGCTCGGGTGATGCAATTGCCGATGCTATTTTTGGGGATACCAACCCCGGCGGAAAACTCACCGTTTCTTTTCCACGCCATGTAGGGCAAATTCCGGTTACGTATTTAGAGCGCCCTGATTTTATTGGTTCGGGGAAGGGATTATACCGCTTTAAAGACAAATCTCCGTTATTTCCTTTTGGGTATGGGCTTAGTTATACAACCTTTGCTATAAGTGCCCCTACACTAAAAGATACGCAGATTCAAACCGATGGTAAAACAACGGTTTCGGTTGAGGTAACCAATACGGGAAAAGTTGCCGGCGACGAAGTAGTCCAACTCTATGTACGCGACGACCACGCATCTGTTGGGCGCTACCTAAAAATGCTTAAAGGTTTTGAACGGGTAACACTAAACCCTGGCGAAACAAAAACGGTTACGTTTGAACTCGGATTTGATGCCTTAAATGTCTTAAACCAAGACATGAAAAAGGTGGTTGAACCAGGGACTTTTACCATTTCGGTGGGCAATTCTTCATTAGCAAAAGATTTGCAAACGGTTACGCTAAACGTGCTGTAGAAAAAATGATTGTAATAAAATGTTTTAGAAAACACTGCCTTAGGGCAGTGTTTTTCTTTTATGGGAATATGTTGTCTTTGCTGCAGAAGTGGAACATTAATGAGATAACCCTTTGTGTACTGCATAGGACTTTGGATATAACTCACGGTAAATAGCAGTTCTAATGTGTTTTTCACTTCTAAAATACGCGAAAAAAAAGCGGGAATACTTAATATTCCCGCTTTTCTAATTAGTGTTAAGTTAATAAGCTTACTTAAGAATTAACATTTTACTTTCGTTATCCGTTTTAAGAATATAAGCACCTTTAGCACGACCTGATAAATCAACAGTTTTGCCGTTACCTTCAGTTACTTTAACACCCAAAAGCGAGTAAACCTTCCAGTTGCTTTCAACGTTGATATTAAACAAACCGTTAGCTGAAGGGTTAGGATACACCATTAAGCTTTCCTCAGCACTAAGGTCGTCCATACTTAAAGTAGGGCTAGTTACAAACTCAAACCAATTGAATGAAGGCCCGCCATCCATATGATAAAATTTTAACACAAAAGTTCCTGCAGTTAAATCAATCGGAGTAGGATCACCATTAGCTGGCTTTGCGTAATTTGTAGCTAAATATGTGCTTTCCCCGCTCTTTGGTAAAGCTGTAGCATCGTCACCATCTCTATCTGTACCATCATATAAAATTACTTTACTTGTACTAGCTAAATTAGTATCATATTGTTCAAGTCTAAACCTTTTTGGAGTGGCGCTGCTATGTCCATAGTTAATTCTTAAATAATAAGTGCCAGCTTCGGTAACATTTACGGTGTAATACTGAAATTCAGTACCTTCGTTACCACCTAAGACAATTTCTCCATTAAATTGTGGATAAGAAGCGTGAACATGATTTGCCAAATCTACGTCATGTCCTGTTCTGTATGTGTCATTTTTTGTAAATTTATCTAGTTGAGTTGGTGTTGTTATCCCCAATGATTTATCTCTGTAGCCGTAAGTTCCGTTACCATTTGGATTAACAGTGGCATCAGCGTTTTGACCCAAATCAAAATCTTCAAATTGAATTTTGCCTCCATTAGAAGAAATTGTTGGAGCGGTTCCACCATAGGGACCTCCAGTTTGTGCTACCCCCAATTGGCTAGCAATAAGAACGGCAACTGCCATAGCTTTCGTTATAAGTATTTGTATTTTCATAATTTATAATTTATATTTTACGAAATAAATATATTTAGATATGAAAATTTAACTATCCTGTACTGTTATGGTTGTTTTTCTACGGAGTGTTTGAACAAGTGTTTTTCACTAAAAAATTGATCATGTATTAACCAAACTATTTAATTAAACAATTTTAAAAACATCCTGCCAGTTACGCAGGATGTTTTTTTATATCTTTATTTAAACAAATTGTAAAAAAACACCATGCAACGACTGGCATTTAAAATGAAGCTTAAAGAGGGCAAAAAGAATGAATA
>CAZSSZ010000007.1:0-23368 GCA_964609755.1 uncultured Flavobacteriaceae bacterium
ACTGGAAGCCTGGCTTACGCAAAATTACCACGGCGAAATGGGCTATATGGCTCGCAACTTCGACAAACGCTTAGACCCAAGGAAACTTGTGCCTGGGGCCAAAAGTGTGGTCTCATTGCTATACAATTATTTTCCCAAAACCTCTCAAGAAGACAAGGCTGCGCCCAAAATTGCACGATACGCCTATGGCAAAGACTATCACCGTGTTGTCAAAGACAAACTGTTTGAATTTATGCACGAAATCCAGCAGCAGATAGGTGCTGTTGAGGGTCGTGTTTTTGTGGACTCTGCTCCCGTATTGGAAAAGGCATGGGCTGCCAAAAGTGGTTTGGGTTGGGTAGGCAAAAACACAAACCTGATTCGCAAACAAAACGGATCCTATTTTTTTATTGCAGAGCTTATTGTTGATTTAGACCTTGCCCCAGATGGTGCGGTAACCGATCATTGCGGTTCTTGTACGGCTTGCCTTGATGCTTGCCCCACCAATGCCTTTGTGGCGCCCTATCAATTGGATGCCAGTAAGTGTATTTCGTATTTTACTATTGAACTCAAAGATGCCATTCCAACAGAGGTGAAAGGACAGTTTGACAATTGGGCATTTGGCTGCGATATTTGCCAAGAAGTATGTCCGTGGAATCGATTTTCTATTCCACACAACGAGTCGGATTTTGAGCCACATCCTGAACTGATGCAACTTTCAAAAAACGATTGGGAAGAAATCACGGAAGAGGTTTTTGATAGATTGTTTGAAGTTAGCGCAGTACAACGCACAGGATTTTCTGGATTAAAACGCAATCTTGAGTTTTTAAAATAACAAGAATTCAATACCTTTCCCATCTCAAAACCATGACCAAATGAGTCAAGAAAGTAAACGTCGAGAGGCGCTCATCTATCACGCCAAGCCAAAACCCGGAAAGCTAGAGGTAAATCCTAGTAAGCCTTACACCAGTCAGCGCGATCTTTCGCTGGCATATTCTCCTGGGGTTGCCGAGCCTTGTTTGGAGATTGAAAAATCTACCGAAAACGTATACAAATACACTAACAAAGCCAATTTGGTAGCCGTAATTTCAAACGGTACTGCCGTATTGGGATTGGGTGATATTGGTCCCGAAGCCTCTAAACCCGTTATGGAAGGTAAAGGTTTGTTGTTTAAGATTTTTGCGGGTATAGATGTCTTTGATATTGAGGTGGATACAAAAGATGTTGATGCATTTGTAGAAACGGTTAAAAATATTGCCCCCACGTTTGGCGGGATAAATTTGGAGGATATCAAAGCCCCCGAGGCGTTTGAAATTGAACGCCGTTTGGTGGAAGAGCTCAATATTCCCGTAATGCACGATGACCAACATGGAACGGCAATCATTTCGGGAGCGGCATTATTGAATGCTGTAGAATTAGCAAATAAAGATATGGCTTCCATCAAAATGGTGATCAGCGGTGCTGGCGCAGCAGCCATTTCGTGTGCGCGATTGTATCGTGCCTTGGGTGTGTTGCCTCAAAACATGATGATGACCGACAGCAAAGGGATTATCAGAGCAGACCGAGAAAACCTTACGTCACAAAAGAAAGAATTTGCTACCGAAACTGATGTGCATACTTTGGAAGAGGCACTTGTGGGGGCAGATGTGTTTATTGGGCTTTCAAAAGCCGATATCATGACGCCTGAAATGTTAAAAGCTATGGCTGGCAAACCTATTGTATTTGCCATGGCAAATCCCGACCCGGAGATAGATTACAACCTAGCGGTAGCCACACGAGATGACGTAATTATGGCAACGGGGCGTTCCGATTTTCCGAATCAGGTGAACAACGTACTTGGATTTCCGTTTATTTTTAGAGGGGCTTTGGACGTGAGGGCTACCAAAATAAACGAAGCCATGAAAATGGCAGCGGTTTATGCACTTGCCGATTTGGCAAAAGAAACCGTCCCTGAGCAAGTAAACATTGCGTATGGCACCACCAAACTTGCTTTTGGTGAGGATTATATCATCCCCAAACCTTTTGATCCACGACTTATTACTACTGTGCCTATGGCGGTGGCAAAGGCAGCCATGGAAAGTGGTGTGGCACAAGCTCCCATAGAAAATTGGGAAAAATATCAAGAGGAATTGCATCAGCGTACAGGGTCGGATAAAAAATTGGTACGCCTTATTACAAGCCAAGCTAAACGCAGCCCGCAACGTGTGGTCTATGCCGAAGCTGAAGAATTGGATGTACTCAAGGCAGCGCAATTGGTACACGAAGAAGGTATTGCCGAGCCTATTTTGTTAGGTAATGTTGCACGTGTTAAGGAACTCATGCAAACCTTAGAGTTTGACGCAGATGTTCTTATTATTGATCCAAAAAAGGATGAGGTTAAATCGCAACGCGAAGCCTATGCCAACACCTATTGGAGATTGCGCCAACGTAAAGGAGTAACACAATATGATGCAAATAGACGTATGCGAGAGCGCAATTATTTTGCCGCCATGATGGTACGTGAGGGCGATGCCGATGCGATGATTTCGGGTTACAGTCGTAGTTATCCGAATGTGTTAAAGCCGGTTTTGCATGTGATAGATAAGGCAGATGGCGTAAATCGCGTGGCGACTACCAATTTAATGATTACGAATCGTGGACCTTTATTTTTGGCAGATACCTCTATCAATATCAATCCCAATGCAAAAGATTTGGCAAAAATTGCCCAAATGACCACTTATACTGCAACGCTTTTTGGTATGGAGCCTAAGGTGGCCATGTTGTCATATTCCAACTTTGGCTCTTCTAAAAATGAAGACGCACAAAAAGTTAATGAGGCGGTTTCCTTGCTACATCGCTCCGCACCTTTTATTGATGTGGATGGGCCTATACAAGCAGATTTTGCGCTCAATAAAACCATGCGCACAGCAAAATTTCCTTTTTCTAAAATTGCAGGTAAAGAAGTAAACACCTTATTGTTTCCAGACTTAAATGCGGCGAATATTGCCTACAAACTCATCAAAGAAATGGACAACGCACTTTCTATAGGTCCCATTATGATGGGATTAAAACACGCTGTGCATATTTTACAATTGGGAGCAAGTGTAGATGAAATTGTTCACATGACTGCTGTAGCGGTAGTAGATGCACAAAACAAAAAGATATGATTACACAACTCAACGGAAGACTTGTAAGTAAGACCCCTACAACTTTGGTAGTAGATTGCAGTGGATTAGGGTACGAAGTTCATATATCGCTGCACACCTATGGACAATTGCCCGAAGACGAACACATTCGTATTTTCACCCATCACCAAGTACGCGAAGATGCGCAAACGCTCTATGGATTTATGGAAGAGGTGGAACGAAGTGTTTTTCGTTTGCTCATTAGCGTTAGTGGTATTGGCGCCAACACTGCCCGTACGATGCTTTCGTCTATGAATCCCCAAGAAGTTATTCAAGCCATCCAATCCGACAACGTTCCTGCCATCCAATCCATAAAAGGAATTGGGGCAAAAACTGCCCAACGTGTAATTGTGGACCTACGTGATAAGGTAACTGGATTGTTGGAAGAAGGAGAAATATCTCTTGTTTCAAACAATACACAACGCGATGAAGCGTTATCTGCATTGAGTGTTTTAGGCTACCCAATCAAACAAACACAGAAGGTTGTAGATGCCTTGTTGCAAGTAGAACCCAATATGCCCGTGGAACGCATCATCAAAAACGCACTCAACAAACTATAATGAACTATAGAACCTATACGAAAAAAGGCTTATTTATTATGCTCGTTTGGGCAGCAGCTGGTTCGTATTTGTTTGGTCAAAATTCTGTTCAAGATAGCCTTGTGTTGGCACAAAACCTACAACAAATTGCCCTCAAGCAAAAGCCAACTTCCTTTGCAAGCTCTTACACCTATGACCCTAAACTAAACTTGTATTTCTACAATGTAAAAGTAGGTAAAATAGATGCCGAGCAACCGCTTGTTCTCACACCCAATCAGTATCATAAACGCGTTATGGCTGAGAAAACACGTACTTATGTCCGTGAAAAGCAACAGGCCCTAGCCGGAATTGTTGATGACGAAGAAACACAGCAAGACCTATTGCCCGATTACTACGTAAACAATAAATTTTTTGAAACTGTTTTTGGGAGTAATGAAATCAATATACGACCACAAGGTTCTGCGAGTATCGATTTGGGGATTCGCTATCAAAAATCTGGAAATCCGAGTTTATCTCCTCGAAACCAAAGTAGTTTAGGTTTTGATTTTGACCAACGTATCAACCTTAGCCTTTCGGGAACCATTGGCACCCGACTCAAGGTAAATGCCAATTATGACACCCAATCTACTTTCGATTTTCAGCGTGTCATAAAATTAGATTTCTTTCCTGAAGATTTGGTGCCAAGTAAGATCACTAATACCATAAATAAAGGTAAAGAATTGGTAAACAAAGGAAAAGGCTTGGTGGGCAAAGGCCAAAATGCATTAGGCAATATCAAAAACCTTGCAGAACAAGGGATTAGCGGAAACGAAGATGGTATTCTTCAAAAATTGGAAGTAGGTAATGTGAATATGCCACTTAATAGTTCGCTCATATCAGGGGCACAAAGTTTGTTTGGGGTAAAAG
The DNA here is from genome assembly GCA_964609755.1 of uncultured Flavobacteriaceae bacterium. Lineage (GTDB taxonomy): Bacteria > Bacteroidota > Bacteroidia > Flavobacteriales > Flavobacteriaceae > UBA7446. Next base: position 4,589 of record CAZSSZ010000007.1, read on the forward strand.
CACAACTCAAATTTGGTAACACCAATATTGCTGCAGTAATTTCGGAGCAACGCTCCCAAACCCAAACCATTCAAACCAACGGAGAGGGGACTTTAGAAGAATTTTCACTTTTTGCACTAGACTACGAAGACAACCGCCACTTTTTTTTAGCACAGTATTTTAGAGATACTTACGACAAATCGGTAAAAACATACCCCTATATCAACTCTCCCATTCAAATTACACGGCTTGAAGTTTGGGTAACAAATCGATCGGCACGGACTTCAAATGTGCGAAACATTCTTGCCCTACAAGATTTGGGGGAAACAAACCCCGACGTTACTAGTATTGACGATATATCCCCCGGATTTTTCAACGTAGCTCCAGGAGCCTTTCCGGCAAATGGTGCAAACAAATTAGACCCCTTAGCCATTGGAGGTACAGGTTTACTTACGAGTGCTATTCGTGACATTGCCACTGCCCAAAGTGGATTTGGCTCACTTTCAGTACAAGTAAACGAGGGACTTGATTATGCCGTCTTGGAAAGTGCTAGAAAATTGGATCAAACGGAATATAGACTGCACGAACAATTGGGCTATATTTCTTTAAATCAACCCCTAAACAACGACGAGGTTTTGGCGGTAGCATTCCAATACACCGTAAACGGACAAACCTATCAGGTGGGTGAATTTGCCGGCGATGGGGTGCCCTCTACAACCGTAGCCAATCCTAGTACAGCTCCTGTTGTGAATAACAACAGTCTTGTACTGAAAATGCTAAAAAGCTCCGTATTAGATGTGGCGCAACCTGTCTTTGATTTAATGATGAAAAACGTCTACAACATTGGTGCTTTTCAGTTGGAGCAAGAAGATTTTGTATTTAATATTTTATACACCGATCCTTCGCCTGCAAACTTTATTCGCCCCGAGGATGAAGCTTCGTGGCCGAGCGGTACAGATGAGCGTATTTTATTGAATTTGTTTGGCTTAGATAAGCTGAATATTTACCAAGATGCAGAGGCTGAGGGCGATGGTTTTTTCGACTACATAAGTGGCATTACTGTTTTTCCCGAACAAGGTCAGATTATTTTCCCCAGTGTAGAACCTTTTGGAGAATACCTTTTTGACTTGCTGAAATCAAACGACCCACAAGAAGATTACTCCGATAGAAATTACTACAACAAAAACCAAAAGAAGTATGTCTACAAAGAGATGTACGACATTACCAAAGCCGATGCCGCCGATTATCAGCGTTACAACAAATTTGAGCTTAAGGGTCGCTACAAATCTTCAGGAGGCGGACAGGGGATTGCGTTGGGTGCGTTTAATGTGCCTCGCGGATCGGTACGGGTAACGGCAGGTGGACGATTGTTGCAAGAGGGATTGGATTATACGGTAAATTATCAGCTTGGGCGGGTTACTATTTTGAATGAAAGCATTAAAAATTCCAATATTCCCATTGAGGTTTCTACGGAAAGTAACTCTCTTTTTGGACAACAAAACAGACGCTTTATGGGCTTCACTGCCGAGCATAAAGTTAATGACGATTTACTCTTAGGCGGAACGTATTTGCGCTTGAGCGAACGCCCCCTAACCCAAAAAGCAAATTATGGCACTGAGCCCGTAAATAACAGCATGTTTGGACTTAGCGGTACCTTTTCTAAGGAAATTCCATTTCTCACAAGAATGGTAAATAAACTTCCAAACATAGACACTCAGGTTGCTTCAAACGTGTCTATTCGTGCAGAGGCAGCTTATCTGAACGTAGGCGCACCACGTGGAACACAACTCAACAATGCGGTGACTTCTTATATTGACGATTTTGAGGGAACACAAACCAATCTCGACATTCGCGATACCTATTCGTGGTACTTGTCGAGTGTGCCTGCACCTTCGCAACAGCTTCCTATTGCAGGATCAAATGCAGGCGTTGATGATATTAGTTCTGGCTTTCAACGAGCTAAACTCGCATGGTACAACATTGACCCTTTGTTTTATTCCAGAAGGCGACCAAGTGGCATTACCGATGATGATTTGTCGACCAACGCCACACGTCGTATTTTTATTGATGAGATTTTCCCTCAACAAGATGTGGTTCAAGGGCAATCTACGGTACAATATACCTTTGATTTGGCGTATTATCCTGCCGAAAGAGGACCCTACAACAATGCGCCGAGTTTTGGTACAAACCCAGAAGACAATTGGGCGGGGATTACGCGTGCTATGACTACCACAGATTTTGCGCAATCCAATGTGGAGTACATTGAATTTTGGCTACTAGATACTTTTTCTGACCAAGTAAGCGCATCCAACGACTTGGGAGAGTTGGTGTTTCATTTGGGAAATATTTCTGAAGATGTTTTAAAAGACGGACGCAAGCAATACGAGAACGGATTGCCTGCTTCGGGTCAAAACACTGCAACCCACACTACCTCTTGGGGAATTACTCCAGCAACCCAATCGCTTGTGTATGCCTTTGATGCCGATGGTCAAAATCGGGCACTTCAAGACGTTGGTTTGGACGGACTGACAGATGACGAGGAACGCCTTATTTACTCAAATGGTCCTGCAGAAGACCCTGCCGGAGACAACTACACCTATTTTGGTCAGGGCAGTGGTTCTGTTTTAGAACGATACAAAAATTATAACGGCACACAGGGTAATTCACCTCTTGAGGTTACCGAGCAATTCCGAGGTTCCTATACCATTCCCGACGCTGAAGACCTCAACCAAGATAATACCATGAATACCATAGATCGATATTTTCAATATCGTATTCCTATTGGTAAGAACATGCAAGTAGGTGTACATCCGTTTTTATTTGATGTGCGCGAAACCAATAATATTGAATTGCCAAACGGGCAGGTTGCTACAGCACGTTGGCTGCAATTCCGCATTCCTGTGGTGCCGGATTACTACGAAGCTCCTGTTTATAAAAAGTATTTTGAAGCCATAAACGGCATGGAAGATTTACGCTCTATCCGATTTATGCGGATGTTAGTATCAGGGTTTAAAAACCCAACCGTATTCCGTTTTGGTACATTAGACATTGTTCGTGCCGACTGGACAAGAGTGCCTGGTCCACTAAACACCCAAGAAATTCCATACCCCAACACCCAGCTAGAGGTGAGCGCGGTAAACATTTTGGAGAATGAAACCCGAACGCCTATTCGGTACAAACTGCCTCCAGGGATTGTGCGTGAAACCCTAAATAGTTACAACAACCTTATTCGCGAAAACGAACAGTCGCTTTCGCTTCGGGTTAAAGATTTGGAACCCAAAGATGCCGAAGGGGTTTATAAGCATTTGGATTTAGATATGCGTCAGTATAAGCGCTTGCGGATGTTCCTGCACGCGGAGTCTTTAACTGGTGAAAATCCACTTCCTGGCGAGGGAGCACAAGAGGAATTTGATAAGCGTATGGTGGCATTTATTCGTTTGGGAACAGATATCTCAGAGAATTACTATCAAATTGAAATCCCGTTAAAACCTACGGCGTTCACCGCTGGGGTTTCTAACAATTTGAGTGCCGAGGAAATCTGGCAAAATGCAAGCAACGAAATCGATATCCCCGTGGGGTTGCTAACCAAACTCAAAGCAAAATCCATTTCAAATCGCCAGGCTGTAGGCGCAACCTATTTTGACGAAGACCTTAATCCAATTAGTGAGTTTACTCCCATATCGAGTCTTCCCGGTGCTAAAAAATACAAATTGGCGATACGCGGAAATCCAACACTAGGTGCTATACGTACTTTGGTTGTTGGGGTTAAAAACCCAAATACAAAAGCAGGTGAGAAACTAAGCGGAGAAGTTTGGTTTAATGAGTTGCGTTTGTCAGAGATTGATTCGCAAGGCGGTTGGGCTGCTTTGGGCGCTTTGGATGCCAACCTTGCCGATTTTGCTAATGTTACGGTCAACGGTGCCATTTCAACTGTTGGTTTTGGCGCCATCGACCAATCGCCAAACCTACGCAGTCAAGACGATACACGTTCCTATGGAGTGACTACAAGTGTGAATGCAGGAATGCTTTTTCCCAAAAAATGGGGATTGGTATTACCAGTAAGTTACAGCTACAATCAGGAAGTGATTACTCCAAAATACGATCCTTATTACAGGGATATTAAACTTCAAGACCGATTGGATACTGCCGATCGTGAAAGCCAAAGAGACTCGATTCGTGAACAGGCGATTAGTGTTTCTAAGCTGAAAAGCATAAATCTTATAGGCGTTCGAAAACAACGTGGTGCCGAATCCAAAGAAGATTTTTTTGACGTGGAAAATTTCGATTTTTCGTATGCCTATAACGAGGAAAAACGCAATGATTTTGAAATTGAAGATTACGCCTTCAAAAACGTGCGTTTGGGTGCAGGCTATAACTACTCTTTTAAGCCACTTTCTGTAAAACCCCTAGGAAAAGTAGAAGCCATTTCATCAAAACAGTATTTGCGTTGGTTGTCTGAGTTGAATTTTAATCTGATGCCTAGCTCGGTCACGCTTGGAGCAAACATCAACCGGACATTTCAAAGCCAGCGGTTTAGACAGGTATATTTGGAGGGTTTAGAAAATTCAAATCAGATAGCCTTACCCGATTTACAACAGCGTAACTATCTGTTTGATTGGTTGTTTACGGTAAATCATAACCTTACCAATTCCCTTCGATTAGACTTCTCGGCATCGAGTAGAAATATTGTGCGTAACTATTTGGAAGATAGTCCTGGTGGAACTACCCGCGTAAACAAAGAACTCGATATTTGGGATGGTCTTTGGGATATGGGTCAAATGGATCGTTTTGATCAATCTATTGGGGCAACCTATCAATTGCCGTTTAGGCTTATTCCGATGCTTTCTTTCCTTAATGGGACGTATTCCTACACCGGAAATTTCAATTGGCAACGCGGGGCTACTTCACTGGCCAATGTAGTAGACGAAAACAATAACGTTCTTGGTGTTGTACATACATTGCAAAATGCAAATACCATTCAGTGGAACGGGAGTGCCAATATGCGCACTTTATACTCTGCACTTGGGTTGCGCAAGAAAACAGGCAATGCTGCAAAAAAGAAACCTGGCGTAAAAATCACCAACACTCTTGTGGGATTGATTACAGCGTTAGAACGTGCTCAATTTTCGTATAGCGAAAACAACGGAACGGTGCTTCCGGGCTATACGCAAAATATCGGATTTTTAGGCACGCAGAATCCGGGAATGGAATTTGCTTTGGGTCGTCAAAAAGATATTCGTTTTGAAGCTGCCAAAAGAGGGTGGCTCACCGAATTTCCAAATTTCAATCAAGCATACACTACAGTGCATAATACCGATATAAGCTATAATGCTAACATTGGTTTGTTGCAAGGCTTACAATTAGACCTTACTGGAAGTAGAAGTTATTCTGAGAACAATGCCGAAAACTTTAGCGTTGTGAATGGTGTCTATAATGCACTTTCACCACGTTTGTTTGGGAATTTTGAAATCTCTACAATTATGCTTCGTACGGCATTTAGCGGAAGTGGATTGGAATCGCAAGCCTTTTCGGATTTGAAAACAAACCGATTGGTTATCGCGCAACGCTTGGCCGCAATCCGTGGTGTTAGCGCCGGGGATGTGGATGCAGATGGTTTCCCAAAAGGCTTTGGCAAAAACAATCAGGCGGTGCTTATCCCAGCTTTTTTGGCAGCTTACTCGGGTGAGAACCCAAACAGCGTATCATTCGATGCGAAGCGCTCTTTCCCATTGCCCAATTGGAATATGCAGTACACGGGATTGATGCGTTTAAAATCCTTTAAAAAACGTTTTAACCGCTTTGCGATTGCACATGGCTATCGCGCCAGTCATACGCTCAATGCCTTTACCACAAACTTAGAATATCAACCAAATGGCAAAGACCAGTCTGGGAATTTTATGAACAAGGTTTTATATACCAATGTGAATTTGGTTGAGCAGTTTAATCCGCTTATGAAAGTTGATTTTGAACTGAAAAACAGCCTCCAAGTATCTGCCGAGGTACGTAAAGATCGGGCGTTATCCCTTTCGCTAGATAACAACTTGCTTACCGAAACTTCGGGTGATGAATGGATTGTCGGTCTAGGGTACCGCATCAAAGATGTAAAGTTTAAGACAAATGTTGGAGGTAAATCAACCAACTTGAAAGGAGATATTAACATCAAAGGGGATTTGTCGGTAAGAGATAACATTACCCTTATTCGCAATTTAGACTTGTTAAGTGATCAAGTTACTGCAGGACAACGGCTTTGGTCGTTGAAAGTATCTGCCGATTACGCGCTATCGCGCAACTTTACGGCACTCTTCTTTTACGATCATGTATTTTCAAAATTTGCCATTTCTACAGCCTTCCCACAAACCAATATCCGTTCGGGAATTACCCTGCGTTACAATTTTGGAAATTAGCTATTTTTTGCTGTACTTTTAGCCAAAATTCTAATATGAATATTCCGCAAGAATTAAAATACACCCAAGACCATGAATGGGTACGCATTGAAGGCAATGAAGCTACTGTTGGTATTACCGACTTTGCACAAGGTGAATTGGGAGATATTGTTTATGTAGAGGTAGAAACGGTTGGCGAAACCCTTGCCAAAGAAGATGTTTTTGGTACTGTTGAGGCGGTTAAAACGGTTTCAGATTTGTTTGTGCCCTTGTCGGGTGAAATTGTAGCGTTTAACGAAGCTTTGGAAGACACTCCCGAGCTTGTTAATGATGACCCTTATGGCGAAGGCTGGATTGTGAAAATAAAATTGAGCGATGCTTCTGAAATTGAAAACTTACTCTCAGACGAAGGCTATCAAGCGGTTATTTCATAGTCAGAAAGTTAGTTTTTATATTTATTTAAATTTAAACAGTAAAATTATTATTTTAGCCCGAAGCTAAACAATTCACATGCAACCAAAGAAAAATCCGAAAGCTGATTTAAGAAAAAACAGTAGTCTTTACTTTGCCATTGGGCTTTGTGCGGTACTGTTTATTGCTTGGCAAAGTATTGAGTGGAAAACCTATGATAAATCCATGTATGGTTATGAGGCCTTAGATGTTGAAAATGATGATGACGAACTCGTACCCATAACGGAACAAATTAAAACTCCACCCCCTCCGCCACCTCCTCCAGCTCCCGAAATTATTGAGGTAGTAGAGGATGAGGAAGAAGTGGAAGAAACCATTATCGAATCTACCGAAACCACACAAGAAGAGGTTATCGAGGAAGTTGAAGTACTTGAAGAAGAAATTGATGTTGACGTTCCCTTTGCAATTATCGAAGATGTGCCACTGTTTCCAGGCTGTGAAAACGTAAAGAAATCGGAGCGTAGAAGTTGTTTTCAAGAAAAAATTCAACGTCACATTGCTAAGAATTTCCGTTATCCTGAAATTGCGCAAGAAATGGGCATTCAAGGAAGGGTTTATGTGCAATTTATTATTTCAAAAGATGGCACCATTACCGGCATTAGAACCCGTGGTCCAGATAAAAACTTAGAAAAGGAAGCTAACCGAATAATTTCGAAACTTCCTCAAATGACTCCCGGAAAACAACGTGGGCGACCTGTGCGTGTGCCGTTTAGTATACCCATTACCTTCCGCTTGCAATAAAAATTTTGCCCGACAATCGTCGGGCTTTTTTTTGGCAAAATTTTTGTATGTTTGATTATCAAATCTTAAATACTTATGTTATGGAGCCAAAAAAAAATCCGAAAGTAGATTTAATTAAAAACAGCAGTCTTTATTTTGCTTTAGGGCTCTGTATTGTTTTACTTGTGTCTTGGAGACTTGTTGAGTGGAAAACCTACGATAAGTCTATTATCGACATTGGTATTCTTGATGTCGTAGATGATGAAGTTGAGGAAGTGCCATTAACCGAGCAGCTTAAAACACCCCCCCCGCCTCCGCCTCCTGCAGCTCCTCAAGTCATAGAGGTAGTTGAAGACGAAGAAGAAGTTGAAGAAACCGTTATTGAATCTACGGAAACCACGCAGGAAGAAGTTATTGAAGAAGTAGAGGTGTAGGAAGAAGAAGTAGAGGTAGATGTGCCTTTTGCCATTATTGAGGACGTACCGCTATATCCAGGCTGTGAAAACGTAAAAAAATCGGAGCGTAGAAAATGTTTTCAAGACAAAGTACAGCGTCATATTAACAAGAATTTCCGTTATCCTGAAATTGCGCAAGAAATGGGGATTCAAGGAAGGGTTTATGTGCAGTTTGTCATTGATAAAGATGGAACGATCACTAGTGTAAGAACTCGAGGCCCAGATAAAAATTTAGAGAAAGAGGCAGAACGCATCATTTCTAAACTCCCAAGAATGACACCCGGCAAGCAACGCGGACGTGCCGTAAGGGTACCGTTTAGTATTCCTATCAATTTTAGGTTGCAGTAGCCAAACGCTGACGCTAATTTACGTTGCGTAAGCTGCTTTTGTACAGTATCTTTGCGCACTCAATGGTGCGTCATCTATGCTAACAAAAACCCAAAAATCTCCTGCGCTTTCGCTTTTCCTCTCCGATGCGTTGTTGCTTACCAAAGCACGACTCACGCTAAGTGTGGTGTTTTCTTCTGTGGCAGGATACGTGTTGGCAGCACCCTCGCCAAGTATTTTGCATATTCTATTGCTTTCTGTTGGTGGCTATGGTTTGGCAGGCGCATCAAATGCGTTTAATCAAATCATTGAAAAGGAGATAGATGCCAAAATGAAGCGCACCCAAAACCGTCCTATTCCTTCGGGACGTATGTCGGTGCAAATGGCATTTGTTATTGCGCTAAGCTTGCTCATTTTGGGGCTTGTGGTATTGTATTCGTTCAACCCTAAAACCGCCATGTTTGGTGCTATTTCAGTGTTTTTATATACCTGTGCTTACACACCCCTCAAGACAGTAACACCGCTTTCCGTTTTTGTAGGTGCTATTCCAGGCGCAATTCCCTTTATGTTGGGCTGGGTTTCCGAAACAGGTAGCTTTGGCATTGAGTCCGGCGTATTGTTTATGATTCAGTTCTTTTGGCAGTTTCCGCACTTTTGGGCAATTGGTTGGTATATGCACGAGGATTATCAACGCGCAGGAATCAATATGTTGCCCACAGGAAAACCCGGAAACGCTACCGCCCTACAAATTATTCTCTACACCCTGTGGACGATGGTAATTTCGGTTTTTCCCGTACTTGGATTAAGTGGCGCATTAGTGCTTTCCGTTCCCGGAGCAATTGCAGTAGTCTTAGCGGGTTTTGTGTTGTTGTGGTTTGGATTCGCATTATACCGCAATCAAAATCAATCCAGCGCAAAAAAATTATTGATAGTGAGTATTGTGTACATAACCGCAATACAATGGATATATGTAATAGATAAATTTTTATAAATGAGTTTTCATCCTTCCCTTTTGACCCCACAGGCAAAAGCCAAAAAAATGATGCTGTGGTTTGCCATGATTAGCATGACCATGATGTTTGCCGGACTTACGAGTGCCTATGTGGTCAGCAAAGCACGCCCCGATTGGCTTACAGATTTTAAACTGCCCTCGGCGTTTTATGTGAGTACGCTCGTAATCATTCTTAGCAGTATTACGTTTTGGATGGCGTTTGCCAAACTCAAGGAAAAGAACACTTCTGCAGTTACGTTTTATATCTCAATTACGTTGGTTCTTGCCGTAGTTTTTTCGCTAACACAATGGGTAGGCTTTAGTAGTGTTGTGGCTGATGGGTATTATTTTACAGGAGCAGAGAGTACGGTAACCACCTCGTTTTTGTATGTACTTGTCATGACGCATTTTGCGCACCTTGTTGGCGGGATTGTCGTACTTTTAGTGGTTCTATTTAATCATTTAAAAGGGCGTTACTCAGACAAACCCCTAGGATTTGTCTTGGCGCACACCTTTTGGCATTTCTTGGGCTTTTTATGGCTCTATTTATTTGTCTTTTTATTCTTTTTAAGATAAAGTTTAATCCGTAATTTTGTACTCAATTTAACCATTACCCACACATGGAAGCAACAACCAACCTAGTAGAAAACGAGAACGTTTGGGGTGGAGGCAATAAGCCACTAAATGCATCATATGGTAAAATGATGATGTGGTTTTTCATCGTTTCAGATGCCTTGACCTTCTCTGGATTTCTTGTCGCCTACGGCTTTTCGCGTTTTAAAAATATTGATTCTTGGCCCATTGCTGATGAAGTGTTTTTTCACTTCCCGTTTTTGCATGGGGTAAACGCCCCGATGTACTACGTGGCATTGATGACCTTTATACTTATTTTCTCTTCAGTAACTATGGTTTTGGCAGTAGATGCCGGACACAAAATGCAGAAAAACAAGGTCGCTGTATACATGCTGCTTACCATTATTGGTGGAGCGGTGTTTGTGGGTTCACAAGCATGGGAGTGGAAGAATTTTATCAAAGGCGAGTACGGAGCACTTGAAACTAAAGGCGGACAAATTTTGCAATTTGTTTCTGCGGATTCGGGTGAGCGCGTGGCACTTGCTTCATTTGCTGCTTCGCAGCCCACAGACCGTGCGCAACATGCTGCAGATAATGGACTTTGGTATGTAGACGAAGCAACCCTTCCTACATATACTGTTGCTGAGGTTCAAGAAGGCTTTTTGGCAAACCCCGATTTGCGTGTTAAAACTGAAATGATTGACGAAGCTGGACATAAAATTGTACTCGACCGTGCCGCATCTGAGGCTAAAATTGCGCAAGCGATGCATGTGGTAGAAGGCGCAAACCTCATAAGAAACGAATATGGAAATCGCCTTTTTGCCGATTTCTTCTTCTTCATCACAGGCTTCCACGGCTTCCACGTATTCTCGGGTGTTGTAATCAATGGTATTATCTTTTTCAACGTATTGTTAGGTACTTACGAACGTCGGGGGCATTACGAAATGGTTGAAAAAGTAGGGCTGTATTGGCACTTTGTAGACCTCGTTTGGGTATTTGTATTCACCTTCTTTTATCTTGTATAACATGGCACATAAACTTTCTATTTTCCGCGGTCTGGTTACCTTCAAATCCAACGTACAAAAAATTTGGGGAGTACTCATTTTTCTTTCCATTGTTACTGCCATTGAGGTAGCCTTTGGAATTATTAAGCCTGCATTTTTGATGACCCCTGTTTTTGGGATGAAAAGCTTAAACTGGATATTTATTATCCTCACGATTGTAAAAGCATACTACATTGCCTGGGACTTTATGCATTTGCGCGATGAGAAACGTAGCTTTACGTCTTCAATAGTGCTGCCATTATTAATCCTTATTCCATATCTCGCATTTATTCTTTTGGTTGAGGGCGATTACATTTACAATGTAATGGAATCAGGCTTTGTGAGTTGGAATTTTTAATTTTTATATGAAGAAATACATTGTTCTAGTGGTGCTTTTTGTATTCCCGCTAGTGGTGTATTTGTTTTTTGCTTCGGGAGTAAATCACTTTGCAAAACTTCCCATACTAACCCAAAATGTTGAAGAAATTGGGCAGTATTCCGATGCACAATTTAAAGATCGTATCACCGTACTTGGGTTCTTTGGGAATGCCTTGCAAGACAAGAAAGCCTTGGCACTCAACCTCAATCAAAAGATTTACAAACGCTTTTATCAGTTTGCAGATTTTCAGTTTTTAATTGCACTCCCTAAAGGAACAGAGGAACAAGCAGAAGCTTTAAAAACCGAACTCGAAGGAACCACGGGGACCGATATGTCGCGTTGGAACCTTGTTTTTTTGGAGTCCGAACAGTTAAAATCGATGTTTGGTAGTTTGTATTTACCTTTAGAATTAGATCAAAATCTATCCAACCCTTATGTGTTTATTATTGATAGAGAAGGGAATCTTCGCGGCAGAGATGACGATGATTTTGTGGGATATGACGCGCGCTCTGTTGCGGATATCAATAACAATATGGTAGATGATGTTAAGGTTATTTTGGCGGAATACCGCTTGGCGTTAAAAAAATATAATACGGACATAAATCCACAATAATGCGTCGTTACTCTTATATTGCAGTTGCGTTTATTGTTTTGGTGTTTGGGATTATTTTTATTCCACGTATCATTTCGCGTATTCAGCAAGCGGATATTGTAGACAACAAACGCTTGAGTAAACCTGCAGCACTTTCGTTTATTGCGCTTAATGGCGAGGCAAAGCGTGTTCCTGATTTTGTGTTTACCAACCAAGATAACCGCCTCATTTCCAACGAGGACTATTTGGGAAAAGTGTATGTGATAGAGTTTTTCTTTACTACCTGTCCTACCATTTGCCCTATTATGAATGCCAATATGAAACGACTTGAAGCGGCTTTTGGAGACCGAGACGATTTTGGTATTGCTTCGTTTACTATTGACCCCGAAAAAGACACTCCCGAACAGCTTAAGCGTTACGCCCAAAATTTGGATGTTTTCAGTCAAAATTGGCACTTCCTTACAGGAGATGCAGATGAAATATTTGACCTAGCAAACACAGGGTTTAACATTTTTGCAGGTATCAATCCCAACGTGGCGGGCGGCTTTGAGCATCAAGGATATTTTGCCCTTGTGGATCAAAATGGTTACCTTCGTTCAAGAACAGATTCTTTTGGCAATCCGATTGTATACTACTTAGGCATCCCTGAATCTGAACTCGACATACAAGGCACAGATATGCTCCTTGAAGACGTTCAAAAATTGCTTGATGATGAATAAAAAAAACCTTCGTATCTATAATACACTTATTACAGTTGTTTCTATTGTAATTCCCATTGTGGTTGCTTTGTTGTTTACCGTGCGTATTCCTAATGTTGCGCCACTAGATATGTTACCCCCCATTTATGCCACCATAAATGGCTTAACAGCAATCTTGCTTGTTGTTGCTGTACTTCAAATCAAACGGGGAAATCGAAAACGCCATGAACGATTGATGAAAGTAAATATCTTTTTGTCTTTACTTTTTTTAGTGATGTACATCGCCTATCACATCACATCGGATTCTACGCCTTACGGCGGTGAAGGGCTTATAAGGTATGTGTATTTCTTTATTTTGATTTCACATATTTTGCTCTCTATTGCGCTTATTCCGTTGGTGTTGTTCACCTATAAACACGCCGCTTTACGTGACTTTAAAGCGCACAAACGCTTGGCTAAGGTTACCTTTCCCATTTGGTTTTACGTAGCGGTTACAGGGGTTGTTGTGTATCTGATGATTGCTCCTTATTACGGATAATATGTTGCTATTGGCATCACTTTTCTCGAATATGCTAGCCTTACAGTGTGCCATGTGTCGCGCGGTTTTGGAAACCGGTGCAAATGCTGAAACCGCCAAAAGCCTCAACGATGGGATTGTCTATTTGATGGTGATTCCGTACATTCTTGTTGGCGTGGTGGGCTATGTGGCTTACAAGCAGTTCAACAAGAAATAATACCTTTGTAACATATTCAATGTTTACTCGTTGGGTAAGTAAATGCATTGAGCCAACATACGTTGCCCTATGATAGAAATCAAAGATTTACACAAGTCCTATGTTATGGGACAAAACACCCTTCATGTACTAAAGGGCATAAATTTCAATGTTGAAGAAGGGGAGATGGTTGCCATTATGGGCTCCTCGGGTTCTGGAAAATCCACCCTGCTTAATATCTTGGGTATGCTGGATGTAGCCGATTCGGGCACGTATACCCTAGACAACAATCCCATCAAAAACCTAGACGAAAAAAAGGCTGCCATATACCGGAACAAGTTTCTGGGTTTTGTGTTTCAGTCCTTTAATTTGATTTCGTATAAGACGGCTTTAGAAAATGTAATGCTGCCGCTGTATTATCAAAAAGTTGGACGAAAAGAACGCCAAAAGCGTGCGCAAAAATATTTGGAAAGTGTGGGGCTTGGTCCGTGGGCAACCCACCATCCTAACGAACTTTCGGGTGGACAAAAACAGCGGGTTGCCATTGCACGTGCGCTGGTGTCAGAACCCAAAGTGCTCTTGGCAGACGAACCTACTGGAGCCTTGGATACAAAAACATCCTACGAACTTATGGATGTGTTGCAATCCATCAACGACCAAGGGATTACGCTTCTTATTGTAACCCACGAAGAAGATATTGCCAACATGTGTAAGCGCATTGTACACCTCCGCGACGGCGTTATTGTGGAAGACAAAAAAGTAAAGCAAGTTAAAGCGAGCCAATATGTTCAGTAGAGACCGATGGCGTGAAATGTTTCTTACCCTGCGCAAAAATAAATTGCGTACAGCACTCTCGGGCTTTACCGTTGCCATGGGTATTTTCATTTTTGTCTTGCTTTTTGGGTTTGGCAATGGGCTCAAAAATTCGTTTGAACAATTTTTTGTTGACGATTCTACCAATACCATTTGGTTGTATCCAGGATTGACCGAAAAACCCTATCGCGGATTCAAAGCCAAACGGCGTATTATTTTCAGAAATGATGATTTGGTTGATATTCAACAGAATTACCCTTTTTTCATTGAGTACGTCACTCCAAGAATCACACGTGGTGCGCTTGTAAAGCGTGGAAAAGAAAGTAACAATTATACCATAAGAGCCGTTGGGCCTGGGCATCAACAGGCCGAAAAAACACTTGTCTACAAAGGACGCTACATCAACGAGGCTGATGTCATTGATAAAACAAAATTTGCTGCCATTGGTAGACTTGTAGAAAAAGATTTATTTGGAAATAAATCATCTTTAGGAAAACATATCGATATAGGCGGAGTGTCTTTTAAAGTAGTGGGTGTATTCCGAGATGAGGGCGGTGACAACGAAGAACGCTTGATATATATTCCTTATACCACAAGACAACGCCTTGAAAAAAGCAATGACCAAATAGACCAAATTATTGTGGGCTTTCGACCTTCTTTGGGGCATACAGGTGCCATGGCGTTGGAAAAAAAGCTAAACACTTTTATGCGTAAAAAACACAATATCGCAGCGGATGACCGCAATGGAATATATGTGCGTAACGTTGCTGCAGACCTCAAACAAACACAGCAGTTTGCGAGTATATTACAGCTAATAGTAACCTTTGTTGGGTTGGGAACACTTCTTGCGGGTATTATTGGAATTTCCAACATTATGGTATTTGTGGTAAAAGAACGCACCAAAGAATTGGGTATTCGAAAAGCTATTGGCGCAACACCAAATTCGGTAGTAGGAATGATTTTACACGAATCTGTTTTTATCACCACTATTGCGGGTTATGCAGGCTTATTAGCAGGTGTGGGAATGCTTGCACTTATAGGCGATTCCCTCGAAGAATTTTTTATCATAAACCCTTATATCAGTACAAATACGGCTGTTGGGGCTACCTTAATTTTAATCCTGTTTGGTGCCATAGCTGGCTATATTCCAGCGCGCCGTGCCGCTAAAATCAAACCCATCATTGCCTTAAGAGACGAATAATGTTTAGAACCCTTTTTGATAGAGACACTTGGCAAGAAATTTTTGGGTCGATCCAAAAAAATAAGCTACGCACAGTGGTTACCGTTATCGGTGTGTTGTGGGGGATTTTTATCTATATTGCTCTGTCGGGAGCATCAAAGGGATTGGATAACGGTTTTGAGCGCGAATTCGAAGATTCCGCTATAAATAGTCTTTTTGTTTGGGCGCAAAGCACGAGTATTCCTTACGAGGGTTTTCGAACGGGACGTAGCTTACAACTCAAGTTAAACGATGAACCCTATTTGGCTGATCGCATTCCACAGCTTCAATACATTGCACCACGTATTGCACGGGGTGTTTTTGGGAGTAACGGTTCGGAAGTTAAGCATGAAGGAAAAAGCGGAATCTATGCCGTATATGGCGATTTCCCCATTTTAGTTAAAATTGCGGCTAAAGACATTTTTGAAGGTGGGCGATTTATTAATCAGGCGGATATCGACCAAGAACGAAAAGTGTGTGTGATTGGCGAACGCACCCAAACCGAACTCTTTGCTAAGGATGAAAATCCCATTGGCAAATACATACAAATCGACAATTTATTTTTCAGGGTGGTGGGTGTACATAAATTTACACCTGGCGGTGGTTTTGAAACAGATGGGGATATATTTATTCCCTTTACCACATTTAAAAAGTTGTATAACACTGGCGATAATGTGAATTGGTTTGCTTTGGCAGCATATGATGATGCTGACGTAATTGCTGTTGAAAAAGACATTAAGGCAGCACTTAAAGTTAAACATCGTGTACACCCCGACGATGAATTTGCTTTTGGGAGCTTTAATTTGGGAGAGGTTTTTAATCGAATAAAAGGATTTTCAAGAGGTATGAATATTTTGTCGCTGGTGGTGGGGATAGCCACTATTTTGGCGGGTGTTATTGGAATAGGAAATATATTGTTAATCTCAGTCCGGGAGCGCACCAAAGAACTTGGTATTCGTCGTGCCTTGGGCGCAACCCCTTCAGAGGTGCGCATGCAAATTATTATCGAGTCGGTGTTTTTGACGTTGATTGCCGGAATATTAGGCATCATTTTAGGAGCAGTTGTTTTAGCCATTATCAATGTGATGACTGCCGAAAACTCTAGCTTTCCGTATACAAACCCTACGGTTCCCATCAAATTTGTGTTAGGTGCCTTAGCCCTCATGGTGGGACTAGGCACACTAATCGGGCTTATCCCTGCACAGCGGGCGGTGAGCATCAAACCCATAGACGCATTAAGAGAAGAATAATAACGAAAACCCTTTAACATGAAAAAGATAACCAAATATGTACTCATCAGTGTTTTAGTCATTGGTGTGCTGTTTTCGGCGGCTTATTTTGCCAAAACCAACAGTAAGTCGGCAATTACCTATAAGACCGAAAAACTATTTAAAACAACCATTGAAAAAGAAACGGTGGTTACTGGGAAGGTAATTCCTGAAGACGAAGTAGAGGTAAAGCCACAAATCAGTGGAATTATTGATCGTATTTTGGTAGAAGAAGGCGATAAAGTAGCTGCCGGCGACCTTATTGCACGTATAAAAGTAGTGCCAAACGAACAAAGCCTAAATACCGCGGAAGGATTTCTTAAAAAAGCGCAAATCGCACTAAATACCCAACAAAAAGAATACAACCGCAATCGTGAACTGTATGAAAAAGGCATTATTTCTAACGTAGAATTTACAGCGTTTGAACTGCAATACAACCAAGCCAAACAAGATGTGGTTAATGCCCAAAACGATCTCAAAATCATTAAAGAGGGATCAGTTGGTGGGTCAAGTGCCGCAAACACCAACATCCGCGCAACGGTTGCGGGAACGGTACTCGAAATCGTCGTTAAAGAAGGGGATCAAGTAATTAACCCCAACAGTTTTAATGCTGGAACTACTATTGCAGCCATTGCCGATTTGGGAAAAATGATTTTTGAGGGAAAGGTCGACGAGGCAGAGGTAGCGTCATTGCGTGTGGGCGCCCCTTTGAAAGTGAGTTTGGGTGCCATTGAAGACCAAGAGCTTGACGCCAAATTGACGTTTATTGCTCCCAAAGGAACAGAAGAACAGGGTTCCGTGCAATTTAAAATTGAAGCCGATATGGAACTGAACGATAGCATTTTTGTCCGTGCCGGCTACAGCGCAAATGCCTCGTTAGTACTCGATAAAAAGGAAGATGTTTTGGCGTTGCGCGAGGCGCTTATTCAGTTTGACCGCAAAACACAAGACCCCTATGTGGAGGTGATGATTGGCGACCAGAAGTTTGAACGCCGTGAGGTTAAACTCGGTATTTCTGATGGGGTCAACGTTGAGATTTTGGAGGGTGTTGCTCAAGAGGATGAAGTAAAAGTATGGAACCGCACCGAAGAAAAAGAAGACGATAATAACGCTAATACCGAAGATGATGCCTAGAATTTTATCATGTATTGCCGCTTTGGTTTTCGGTCTCAGCTTTGGACAGGAATCCGAAACGGCTGCGCCATGGACGTTGGAAGCCGCCGTTTCGCATGCCGTAAAAAACAATTTACAGATTAAGCAAGCTTATTTAGATGTGCTAGACGCTCAGGCAGGTAAAAGTCAGGCGATGGGAAATTTTTTGCCGTCGCTAAATCTTTCGGCTGGGCATTCATGGAATGTGGGTCTGAACCGAAATCTTACCACAAACGTATTTGAAGACATGACAAATCAGTTTTCGAATGTGTCTGTTGATATGGGGGTTACCATTTATGCTGGAAAAAGGAATATCTACCAAATGCTTAGTGCGAATTTGGGCATATTATCGCGCCAATATCAGTTGGAAGACATGAAAGAAGACGTAATGCTTTTGGTGGTCAATGGCTATTTGCAGGTTCTTTTTGACAAAGAAAATCTAACTATACAAAATCAACAGCTATTGGTGGCAAAATCACAGCTAGCGGAGACACAAGCCTCGGTGGATGCAGGCAGATTGCCCAAAGGCGAATTGTTTGAGTTACAAGCCACAGTAGCAAACCAAGAACAATTGGTAATTGCTGCGCAAAACCAACACGAATTGTCTCGAATTTCGTTGGCACAACTATTGCTTTTAGAAGATGTTGAACAGTTTGCTATTGCCGATACAGATTATGATATGGTAGCCTCTATGATTTTAGACAAAACCCCCGAGGAATTGTACGAAAAGGCACTTGGCTCGCGAAACGATATCATGTTTGCGAAAACCAATGTAGACATTGCCGAAGCCAATCTTAAAATTGCGAAAGCTGCTTATCAGCCCACCTTATCTGGATTTTACAGCTATAACTCTAGAATTTCTTATGCTGACCGATTGGTGCCTACGGGAACTTTTACCAATGTGCCTATTGGAACGGTGGCTGCCACAGGGCAACAAGTGGTAGTGCCACAGGAACAAACTGCTGTCGCCCCGCACTGGCCCATGGGGGACTGATTAAAACTCA
>CAZSSZ010000008.1:0-22777 GCA_964609755.1 uncultured Flavobacteriaceae bacterium
TCGATTCTATTTTGATGCCTTCCCCCTTCAAAATCAGTAGCAAGAAAGGTTTTTACCATGTCAATAGCTACTTCGGTAGTAACAAAGCGGGCAGGAATACTTAAAATATTCGCGTTGTTGTGCTGTCGGGATAAAGCAGCTAGTTCTGCTGTCCAGCAAAGCGCTGAACGTATTTCTGGATATTTATTCGCAGTCATGTTGGCGCCGTTTCCGCTACCACAAATAATAATACCTAAATCCGCATTTCCATCACGGACGTCTATGGCAACAGGATGAATAAAATCAGGGTAATCCACACTATCTGTGGTATCAGTTCCATGGTTCTTATATGTATGCCCTAAATCTTCTAATACTTTAAATAATTTTTCTTTTAGTTCTGGTCCAGCGTGATCGTTTCCTATAGAAATATGCATCCTTAAATTTTAAGTCTAAAATACGATTTTATTGGTGTTGATAAACATAATGTTTACAGGTTATGAAAAAGTTGATTTTGTAAACAGCTGTGTTTATTATTTTTGATAAGTGTTCATAAAAGATCGGTTTAAAATACACTTATAAAAACCACCTTTTCTTGCAACTTTATTTTTCCTTGTTTATTGAACTTTCGTTCACAAATTTTTGGGGTTTATTAACATTAAAAATTAACTAAAAAGGATACTTATTTACTTAATTACTAATGTATTAAAATACAATTAAAAAAGTTATTCCTGTTATAAACACACAATAATAAACATCAATCTATTTTAAAATTAAAAGAAAATAAAAGATGATTAATTAACATGTGAATAACAATTTCTTTGGCAATAGAAAATGTACCTTTGCCAATATGGG
This sequence comes from uncultured Flavobacteriaceae bacterium, assembly GCA_964609755.1. Taxonomy (GTDB): domain Bacteria; phylum Bacteroidota; class Bacteroidia; order Flavobacteriales; family Flavobacteriaceae; genus UBA7446. The sequence continues at coordinate 832 of CAZSSZ010000008.1, forward strand.
TAAAAAAAAGAAATCAATGTCTATTCAGAAAAACATTCTGAATATCTTAGAACAATTCCCAACTCAGTCCTTTACGTATAAACAAATTGGTGCGAAGCTAGGCATAGAAGATCCAAGCGGAAGAAATCATATTATTAAAAGCCTTAAAAAATTAGAGGAAAATAAATTAATTGAGCAATTAACACGAGGAAGTTACAAGGTAAAAGCACAAAAAAAATACCATGAAGGCATTTTAGATTTATCAGGAAAAGGTGTTGGGTATATTATTTCTGAAGATTTTGAAGAAGACGTAATGGTTTCCCAAAACCAATTTCATAAAGCCTTTAGTGGTGATACGGTAAAGTTTTATGTGTATCCATCAAGAGGAAAGAAGAGAAAAGAGGGGAAAATAATAGAAGTGCTTGAGCGTAAACGCATGCAATTTGTTGGAACACTGCAAAAAAAGAACGGTACTTTGTTTGTGCGTGTAAGCCCAAAAATTTCTCCAGTTGATTTTTATATAGACGCAGCACCAAATGAAAAAACGGAAGATGGCGACAGGGTATTGATTGCCTTTACTAAATGGAAAGAAACCAAATCGCCACAAGCAAAAATTATTAAGGTGCTGGGAACACCAGGGGAGGCAGACACCGAAATTCCTTCTATTTTGGCAGAATATGGGTTGCCCTACACATTTGAAAGTCATATAGAAGCGGAAGCCAACCAAATAGATATCCATTTAGATCCCAAAGAAATTGCGCGCCGTATGGATTATCGCGATGTACTGACCTTTACCATTGACCCTACAGATGCAAAAGATTTTGACGATGCATTATCCTTCAAAGCATTGGAAAATGATTTATTTGAGGTTGGTATTCATATTGCAGATGTATCGCATTATGTAAAACCCGGAACGCTTTTGGATGATGAAGCGTATCAACGGGCAACTTCCGTGTATTTGGTAGACAGAGTCGTTCCAATGTTGCCCGAGCAACTATCAAACAAAGTTTGTTCACTGCGACCAAATGAAGAAAAATTTACATTTTCTGCTATTTTTACGCTTGATAAACACGGAAACATACGTGACCAAAAATTTGGAAGAACAGTTATAAATTCCAATTACCGATTTGCCTACCACGAAGCACAACATATTATTGAAACCCAACAAGGAACTATTCCTGCTGAAATTTCACTTTCAAAACAAAGCTATACCGCTAGCGAAGATGTGGTAGAAGCCATTCTTCAATTGGATCAAACCGCAAAACACTTACGTAAAAAACGCATGCAGAGTGGGGCGATTTCGTTTGACAAAGAAGAGGTAAAATTTCAATTAGACGAGAACAAAAACCCAACAGCGGTTTTTGTAAAATCAAGTAAAGACGCCAACAAACTCATAGAGGAATATATGTTGCTTGCTAACAAAAAAGTTTCGGAGTTTATTGCCAAACAAGACCCCAACAAAACCTTTGTGTTTCGCATTCACGACGAACCCGACGAGGAGAAACTAGATCAACTTAAAAGAGTAATAGGTAGTTTTGGGTATTCGCTCAATTTGGCATCGCCAGAAACCACAGCGCATTCTATCAATAAGCTTTTAAAAGATATTCGTAACAAAAGGGAACAAAACTTAATCGATACGCTTACCATACGCAGCATGAGCAAAGCCATCTACTCTACACAAAATATTGGGCACTATGGTTTGGCGTTTGATTATTATACTCATTTTACTTCGCCCATCAGACGCTACCCCGACGTTGTTGCACACCGTTTGTTGCAGCATTATTTGGATGGTAAAAAAGCACCAAAACAAGAGCTGTATGAAAGTGTGATGAAACACTGTTCCTCGATGGAAATTCTGGCTACCAAAGCCGAGCGGGACTCCATAAAATTTATGCAAGTCAAGTATATGGAGAAGCGTATTGGAGAACAATTTGCAGGGGTAATTTCAGGTGTTGTAGAGCGCGGTATTTATGTAGAACTTGAAGGAAATAAATGTGAAGGTATGGTACGCCCACAAGATTTCCCTGGCGACTTTTATGTTTATGACGAAAGAAATTATGCTTTTGTAGGTGAGAAAACAAAAAAAACCTATCAGCTTGGCGACAGGGTGAGAATTCAAGTGGAGGCCGCAGATCCCATCAAACGGCATTTGGACTTCACGCTAATAGGTCACGAAGAATAATTGTATATTTGGATAAAAGCAATTTATGCGCATCCTACTTTTTTTTCTACTTTTTACAGTAACAGTAAACGCACAAGCTGTTCGCCTTGGACAATTTGATGAAATAAAGGTTTTTGACGGCATTCGTGTAACTGTTATTCCCTCTGAAGCCGATTCGTTGGTTGTTGAAGGGAAAAACAAGGAATTTTTATCGTATAAAAATAAAAACGGCAAGCTGTATATCCGTATGGATTTAAAAAAGCGGCTTAGCGGGTTTGACACTAACGTTGCCCTTTTCACTTCAAACCTGTTAGAAGTTATTGATGCTAATGAAGGCGCATTTGTGTCTTGTCAAGATGTGTTGTTTCAACAAAGCATTACACTAAAAGCACAAGAGGGCGCAGAAATTGAAGCCTTACTTGATGTTCAAAAAGTGAGCACTAAAACGGTTTCTGGGGGGATTGTATCTTTAAAAGGCGCAGCTAAAATCCAAACCCACAAAGTAAGTGCTGGAGGCGTTGTAGAGGCGGCTGCGTTAGACTCAGAACAAGTAGAAGTGCGTGTTAAAGCAGGTGGAAACGCTGCTGTTCGCGCCACAGAGCTTGCTGAGGTAAAGGTAGCTTTTGGCGGAAACGTTAACGTATACGGACAACCCAAAAAACTTGTCAAGCAAATTGCTGTTGGCGGAAATATTTCCTTGGTAAACAAAGCCCCCGAAGAGTCACCTACCGATGAATGAATTTCTAGCCGCGCTTCCTTTTTCACTATTACTGGTGGTGTCTACCGGACCGGTTTTTTTTGTGATTATCGAAACGAGTATTTCTAGGGGGGCACGCCGCGCATTTTGTGTGGATATAGGTGCTGTACTCGCCGATATAATTTTTATTCTTATTGCCTTGCTGGGCGCAAAGACCGTTCACCAAAGCCTTGAAAGCAATCCGTATTGGTATCTGCTGGGCGGGGTTGTCCTTTTTGTTTTTGGGTTTCTCTCTCTTTTTATTACCCGAAAACATAAAAGCAAAATTGTTTTTGCCTCGGAAGAACTCTCAAGGGGCAACTACCTTTTCTTTATTGCCAAAGGGTTTTTACTGAACTTCATCAATATCGGAGTGTTTTTGTTTTGGTTGGGCTTGGTGGTGGTTTTTGGTGCCAAATACAAAATGGACAACACCAAACTTCTTTATTTTTTTGGGTATATATTGATTATTTATCTTTCGTTTGATTGGATTAAAATCTATTTAGCAAAACAATTAAAAACAATTCTTACCCCACAAGTGATTTACAAACTCAAGCAGTTTGTGCACCTAATTTTAATGGTCTTTGGGTTGTTTTTTGTTTTTCAGGGGGTCTTTCCAGAGCAGAAGCAAAAACTAGAAAACCGCATAGAAGAACGGTTAAAGTAGAGGCACCGAGCGGATTCGAACCGCTGTACAAGCTTTTGCAGAGCTCTGCCTAGCCACTCGGCCACGGTGCCTGTTGGACGGCAAAAATACTACTTTTTTACTCCCCCACCGAATAGATACCAAACCGATATATTCATATCCACTTTGTATTATTTCGCATAGGAAAGACGCTAATTATCAATTTTGTAAATTTGTTACAAAACCAATTGTTGAATGCCTACAATTTCAATGTTTTTTGGAATCGTTATACGGATGTATTATGCACCAAAAGAGCACAATCCGCCTCATATCCACGTATATTACCAAGACGTTACAGCTTCTATTGAAATCAACACTGGCGAGGTATTAAAAGGCGAATTGCCCACACGACAAACCCGAATGGTGCAGGCATGGATAGAAATTCACAGAGAAGATCTTTTGGCAAACTGGAAACTTTGCCAAAACAAAGAACAGCCCTTTAAAATAGAACCCTTGAGATAAAAAGATGAATTACACTGTTACAGCTGTTAAAGCCCTAGAAAACCACACCCTCCTTCTGACATTTAAGACAGGCGAGAAAAAAGTTTTTGATATGAAACCGTATCTTAATGGTGGTGTTTTTGAAGCGCTAAAAGATAAATCCCTTTTTAAAACGGTACGCGTGAGTTTTGATACCATTGAATGGGAAAACGGCGCAGACATTGACCCCGAAGTATTGTATAAAGACAGCCACTTACAAAGCACCCTAGCCACACATTAAATCTTTTTGTTATCTTATTCCTATGGAGTGCGTTTATAACGCGCACCCCATTTAAATAAGGTTAGTCAAGCGTCACAGACCCGCCTGGCGGCAAGACAGGCGCGCGCCAAGGGGATAGGAGCTTTTTAAGCACCAACCAAAAATAAATATTATCGTTTTTGCGTCAATTCAATAGCTACGGATACCACATGTCCACCAATAGGCGGATTTATTTTTGCCACTTTAACCGTAGCGGAACTTACCATAGCACTGGCAGCAAACACGCGGTCTAAAATACGTTTTCCCACATGCTCCAACAGTTTGGAAGGCACCGCCATTTCTTCTTTTATGCAGGCACAAAGCGTTACATAATCGACGGTGTCTTCGAGATTATCAGAGGCTGCCGAGGGCAGTAAATTGGCTTCCACCCACAAGTCCACACGATAGTCGCTACCAATCAACGTTTCTTCGGGCAAACAGCCGTGGTAGGCATACACCCGAACGTTTTCTAAATATACGTTTCCCATAGTGCACCAAATATAGAAACTATTACAACAGACGCACCGAAATAATTACCTTTGCCGCAAATGTTTTCCCGATGAGCGATATGCCGTCTAAGCACTTTATAGAACACATTATTGATGAGGACCTCGCCGCCGGACTGAACGCAGATGCCTTGCGCTTTCGTTTTCCTCCAGAACCAAATGGCTATTTACACATTGGTCACGTAAAAGCCATTTGCCTAAATTTTGAATTGGGCAAGAAATACAATGCGCCAGTAAACCTCCGTTTTGACGACACCAATCCCGCCAAGGAAGAACAACATTTTGTAGATGCCATTCGCAAGGATGTGGCATGGTTGGGCTATTCGTGGGATAACGAATGTTACGCTTCAGATTATTTTGAGCAACTCTATTTGTGGGCGGTTCAATTGATTAAAGACGGACACGCTTATGTTGACCCCCAAACACCTGAACAAATGGCGGAACAAAAAGGCACACCCACCACACCGGGAACGGCAAGCCCGTATCGTGAGCAATCGCCTGAAGAGGCTCTTCGGCTTTTTGAGGAAATGAAAGCTGGGAAGCACCCTGAGGGATCGCTTACATTGCGTTTTAAGGGAGATATGGCTTCGCCTAACATGTTGCTTCGCGACCCCATTTTATATCGCATCTTACATAAAAACCATCACCGAACCGGCGCAAATTGGCGCATCTATCCCATGTACGATTGGGCACACGGACAGTCGGATTATATTGAGCAAATTTCACATTCGCTATGTACGTTGGAGTTTAAACCCCACCGAGACTTATATGACGCTTTTTTAGACAAATTGGTTTATGAGGGGCTGCGCCCAAAACAACGTGAATTTGCCCGATTAAACCTAAACTATACCATAACGAGTAAGCGAAAGCTACAACGTTTGGTAGAAGAACAGAAAGTTTCGGGTTGGGACGACCCCCGCATGCCCACCATTAGTGGATTACGTCGTCGGGGCTATACGCCTACATCGCTTCGAAAGTTTGCCGAAACGGTTGGTATCGCCAAACGCGAAAATGTGATTGACGCTTCGTTGTTGGAGTTTTGCGTACGCGAGGATTTAAACAAAACCGCAATTCGCGCCATGGCGGTATTGAACCCCATCAAGTTGGTAATTACGAATTACCCTGAGGACAAAACGGAAGCGCTGGAAACGGAAAACAACCCTGAAGACACAACTGCCGGCACACGCACCATCCCTTTTGGAAAAACGCTATTTATAGAGCAAGACGATTTCAAGGAAGAAGCAAGCCGTAATTTCTTTAGGCTAAAAATCGGCGGCGAGGTGCGCCTAAAAAGTGCGTATATTATTAAGGCAGAGTCCGCGGAGAAAGATGCCGAAGGAAATATCACTACCGTTTTTTGCACCTATGACCCCAAAAGCCTTAGTGGAAGCGGAACTCCTGAAAGCCAGCGAAAAGTAAAGGCAACGATTCATTGGGTTGAGGCTACTCATGCTCAAAAAATTGAGGTTAGAGAATATGACCGTTTGTTCAAAACAGAAAGCCCAGACGAAGATAAAGAGGTCGACTTTATGACCCATCTTAACCCCGAATCCTTTGCGGTTAAAACCGCCTTTGCCGAACCGATGTTGTTAGAAGCGGAGCCGGGGAATCATTTTCAGTTTCAACGCCTTGGATATTTTGTTTGTGACAAAGACAGCACCGCTTCTAACAAGGTGTTTAATAAAACGGTAGGGCTTAGAGATACTTGGGAAAAACAACAGCACAAACCGCAACAAGCGCAACCCCGACAGGACGTCAAGCCCATAGAGGAGCTTAAGCGATTGGGGAAGAAATTTATGAACCTTCCTGCCGAAAAGCAGGAAGCCGCTAAAACTCAAATTACGGGATTTGCCACACAAATTCCCCTAGACGCGTTAGAGCCGTTATTTGACACGGCAGCTAAAAAAACGGGAACACGTTTGGTTACCCTTTTGGCGTTGATAGATCACCTTAACGCAGGAGCGCAACCAACACAAAGTGCCATTGATTTTATCCAAAAGGCACAACAAGACCGAAACGAAATTTTAGCAAAAACAGCACAAGATGTTCAAGTATAAATTACTTTTTATAGCAACCCTTTTTACCACAACCGCATTTGCTCAAACAGACGCTGGCTCTTGGTTGATTTACAAAAACAAACTAAAGATTAACGAGAAGACGAGTTTTGACACCCAATATCAACACCGTAGCTTTGAATGGGACTTGGCAGAAGATCAGGCGTTATTTACCGCAGGTTTTACACACACGGTTTTACCTAACATAAGCCTATCGGCTGGGTATAGAAAAATAAGCGCGCTTAGCGAACACGGCGCATATCAAAAAGTAGCCTTCTCGACACAACTGAACAAGGTAAAACTTACAAACTCTTTCTTTTTGGAAGAACGGTGGTTGGGCGAAAACTTTCAGCTGCGCTACCGTTTTGGACTGACGGCAAAAATTCTATTAAGCGAAAAGGCGGCATTACTTCTGACAGAAGAGGTGTTTTTGCAAAATTCCGCAACGAGTTTTAATCAGAATCGGGTAACGGCACAAGTATCTCACAAGCTATCCGAAGTATTACAGCTAAACACAGGAATTATGCACTGGCAGTTCCCAACAACAAAACAGTGGGTGCTTCTTTTGTCGTTAGCACACACTATAAACTTATAAAAAAAGCCTCGGTGATTTCCGAGGCTTTTGCTTTCTTTTTAGAGGAGTTTATTTTTCTCCCTTTTCTCGGCCTCTTTTCATCGCCTCTCCAATTTGATTACTTGCCGTAAACGAAGCCACCATATTGTTGAGCATATCAGAACCTGCTTGCGGAGAATTAGGTAATAAAATCAGGTTTGAATTCGTCTCCTCACCAATAGATTGTAGCGTGTCGTAGTGTTGGGTAACCACAATCAGCGCGGAAGCTTCTTGGGAGTTGATGCCTACCTTGTTTAACACTTCCACAGATTCCTCTAACCCACGCGCAATCTCGCGCCGTTGGTCTGCAATTCCCTGTCCTTGAAGGCGCTTAGATTCGGCTTCTGCCTTTGCTTTTTCTACAATCAAAATACGGGCAGCATCACCATCGTATTGGGCCGCAATCTTTTTTCTTTCGGAAGCATTAATTTGGTTCATGGCATTTTTCACCTCTTGGTCAGGGTCAATGTCAGTAACCAAGGTTTTAATAATGTCGTACCCATACTCAAGCATAGCGTCATTAAGTTCTGATTTTACAGCTATGGCAATGTCATCTTTTCGAACAAAAACGTCGTCTAGGCGCATTTTCGGCACCTCTGCACGCACCACATCAAACACGTATGAGGTAATTTGATCATGCGGATAATCGAGCTTATAAAAGGCATCATATACCTTATCGCGAATTACCTTATACTGAACAGAGACCTTCAGCTTTACAAAAACATCATCTTTAGTTTTTGTCTCTACAACAACATCCAACTGCTGTATTTTAAGGCTTAATCGTCCCGCAATACGATCTACAATCGGAATGCGCAACTGAAGCCCCGAATGGCGAATGCTTTGAAAACGCCCAAAGCGTTCGATAACCGCAGCCGTTTGTTGTTTTACAATAAATATCGCTGAGGAGATAAAAACGAATATGGCGATGCCAAAAAGTATGTTGAATAAGAAATTCATAATTATAAATTTAGAGAGAACCCTAAAGGTAGTGATTTTGCACTAAAGGTTTTTAATGGCACGGTTAATTCGCTCAACACACGTTGCAGCACATAATATGCTGCAAATCGCAAACACATCGGGACCTCGCAAACTGCCCACCAAAGCAATGCGAAGGGGCGCCATGATTTTGCCTAACCCAACACCGTTTTCGTTTGCCCAGTCTTTTATGAGTGCAGAGAGTCCATCGGAACTTTGTTCTGTAGCGTTGGCTAAAAGCGCGGCAACATTTCTCAAAATTTCACTTGTGTTCTCTTGCCATTGTTTCTGCACAGCTTTTTCATCATATGCGTTTGGAGACTCAAAAAAGAAATTCGCTTCCCCCCAAATGTCAGTGAGTAATGTGAGCCTATTTTGAATTAAGGCAATTACTTCAATCAGAGAAACCTTGCCTGCCTTAAGTTCCCTTTTTGAAAGCTCGTTTTCTAAAACAGGCACTAAAGTTTTCGTGTCAGCGACTTGCAGGTACTGTTGATTAAACCATTTGCATCGCTCGGGATCAAAGCGCCCACCAGACTTTGTGATACCTCCTAGCGAAAAAGAATCGACGAGTTCTTCAAGAGAAAAAACCTCTTTCTCCCCTCCTGGACTCCAACCCAATAACGCCAAGTAATTCAGGAGTGCTGCTGGCAAATAGCCTTCTTCTTTAAACCCGGGGGTTTGATCATCCCATTGTAATGGAAATACAGGGAAACCAAATTTGTCTCCATCACGTTTGGACAATTTTCCTTTTCCTGTTGGCTTAAGGATTAACGGGACGTGCGCAAACGCAGGCGCCTTCCAACCAAAGGCATTGTAGAGCAACACATGTAATGCCATGGAGGGCAGCCACTCTTCACCGCGGATGACATGGGTTATTTTCATCAAATGGTCATCGATTACATTAGCCAAATGATAGGTAGGCATGCCGTCTTGTTTCACCAAAATTTTATCGTCTAGCAGCGTGGTATTTACCTCTACTTTCCCACGGACTTCGTCTTGTAGCACGATTATTTCAGCAGCTTTTTTAGAATAGGCTTTAAAGCGGATTACATGAGGAACGCCCTGATCCAATTGTTTTTCGGTTTCTGCTTCTCCTAATGAAATACTGTTTGCTAACGTTTCTCGATTTTTCCAGTTATAAACAAACGCCTCTCCTTTAGCCTCAGCCTCTTTTCTAAGCACATCTAAATCTTCAGCCGTATCAAAGGCTATATAAGCTTTTCCTGAGTCTAATAGCTCTTTTATGTGTTTGATATACAGGTCTTTACGCTCGCTTTGCCGGTAAGGACCATGCGCTCCGCCCATCAGAGGGCTTTCATCGGGGGCAATGCCCAACCAATCAAGAGTTTGTGCGATATACGCTTCAGCACCCTCTACGTAACGTGCCCGATCGGTGTCTTCAACACGCAATACAAAAGATCCTTTGTGTTGTTTTGCGAAGAGGTAATTGTAGAGGGCTGTGCGCACGCCACCAATGTGTAGCGGCCCTGTTGGGCTTGGCGCGAATCGGACACGGACAGACATATTTCCTTTTGGGCAAAGATACAATGCTATCTTCTTCTAAAACAGGTTGAATTGAATATATTTGCTGCGTGAAAGTAGACATTGCTTACATATACCAAACTGACTTTTCGCTACATAACGAAGAAGCGTATTCGCTATGGCTGCAACGATGTGCTGCACAGTACGGCGCAAAAGCGTTACAGTTGGCGTATGCCTTTATGGATGACGAGCAGTTGCTTGAGTTAAATCAGAAATACCTTAAGCATGACACTTTTACAGATATTATCACTTTTGACGATTCTGTCGGTTCCGAAATAGATGCCAATATTGCCATTTCAATAGAGCGCATTAAAGCAAATGCACAAGAATTTTCACAATCTTTTGAAGACGAATTGTTACGCGTAATGGCGCACGGTGTATTGCATTGCCTAGGTTTTGGCGACAAAACTGCTGACGATAAAAAGGAGATGCGCGCCACTGAAGACAAATGTATTCAACTGTTCCACGTGGAACAAAAACCCGAACAACATGTTTGATAATACGTATGATGTAGTTGTCGTTGGTGGAGGGCATGCGGGCGCAGAAGCTGCAGCGGCTGCAGCAAACATGGGATGCAAAACACTTCTTGTTACTATGAACCTGCAAAACATAGGGCAAATGTCTTGTAACCCTGCTATGGGTGGTATTGCCAAAGGTCAAATTGTACGTGAAATTGATGCTCTTGGTGGTTTTAGCGGTATCGTTTCGGACAAGACAGCAATTCAATTTAAGATGCTCAATCGCTCTAAAGGTCCTGCTATGTGGAGTCCACGCGTGCAGTCTGACCGTATGCTTTTTGCTGCAGAATGGCGCCTTATGTTGGAGCAAACACCCAAGCTTGATTTTTATCAAGACATGGTTACCGATCTTATTTTTGATGGTGAATCCATATCCGGTGTAGTAACTTCGTTAGGGATTAAAATTAAATCGAAAACCGTAGTGCTCACCAGTGGTACCTTTTTAAATGGCTTGATTCATATTGGAGAAAAACAATTTGGCGGTGGGCGTGCCGGTGAGAGCGCTTCTTTTGGTATTACAGAACGATTGACGGAAATGGGTTTTTCTTCTGGTCGCATGAAAACAGGCACCCCCCCTCGTGTGGATGGTCGTTCTTTGGATTTTTCCAAAATGATTGAACAGCCAGGAGACGAAAACCCATCAACCTTTTCTTACTTAGACAGCACGAACCCACTTATTAAACAGCGCTCTTGCCACATGACATACACCAGTCCCTTGGTTCATGATTTACTTCGCGAGGGCTTTGATCGATCGCCAATGTTTAATGGGCGCATCAAAAGCATTGGGCCTAGGTATTGTCCGTCTGTTGAGGATAAAATCAACCGTTTTGCGGAGAAAGAACGCCATCAGATCTTTGTAGAGCCGGAAGGGTGGGATACTGTAGAGGTTTACGTGAATGGGTTCTCTACTTCTTTGCCCGAGGAGGTTCAATTTAAAGCCTTGCGCGCGGTTGCAGGTTTCGAAAACGTCAAGTTTTTCCGCCCTGGTTATGCCATAGAATACGATTACTTCCCGCCTACCCAACTTAAACATACCCTTGAAACAAAGCTTGTACACGGATTGTTTTTTGCAGGTCAAATTAATGGAACTACGGGATATGAAGAGGCGGCTTCTCAGGGTTTAATGGCAGGAATTAATGCCCATTTGCATGTGCGTCAACATGACCCTTTTGTGCTTTCTCGGGATGAGGCTTATATAGGTGTACTTATTGATGACCTTATTACAAAAGGTACAGAGGAGCCTTACCGTATGTTTACTTCACGCGCCGAATACCGTACACTTTTGAGACAGGACAACGCGGATGTTCGTCTCACGCCAAAATCTCACGCTATCGGACTGGCTACAGACGAACGTTTGCATCTGATGCAAACCCAAGCGGAGAAGTCTAGGAAACTTCTTTCTTTTTTTACAAAAACAAGCATTGCCCCAGAAGACATTAATCCCGTTTTAACAAACAAATCCTCAGCCCCCGTAAAACAATCTTTAAAAATGAGCAAGGTTCTGGCACGACCAAATATCACCATAGACGATTTTATGAAACATAAACCTGTTGCTGACTTTGTCTCTGAAAACCACATAGACAGCGCCGTATTGGAACAAGTAGAAATACAAGTAAAATACGCAGGTTATATTGCCAAAGAGAAAGCGCAAGCAGACAAGCTTACCCAACTTGACCATGTGCCGATTCCGAAGGATTTTGACTACGAAAAAGTAAAGTCACTTTCCATAGAAGCTCGGCAGAAATTATCTAAAATTAAACCCATAACCATTGCGCAAGCCTCCCGAATTAGCGGTGTTTCCCCAAGCGATTTGTCTGTGCTGCTTGTGTATATGGGGCGTTAATTGTTCCACGTGAAACCTATTTTAGTCAAAGACCACTTGGTAAGCAAAGAGCCCTTTCACATTGTTTTTGATAGCGGTGTGGGCGCATGGAAAACAACCCCCCAACCCACTCAACAGGAACTTAAAGCCTATTATCCAAAAGAAGGGTATTTATCACACACAGACAACGCACAGGGGCTTAAGGGCCGTCTGTATTTGTGGGTAAAAAACAAAAACAACCAAACCAAACTGCGTTGGATTACCGTAAAATCGGCGGCCCCTAAACTGTTGGATTTTGGTGCTGGCAATGGAGCTTTTGCCTTAGCAGCGCAAGCAAAGGGTTGGCGCGTTTATACGCAGGAATTTTCAGAAGAAGCATTGAAATCTCTTAACAAAAAAGGCTTGCCTGTCGTAGACGTTAGCAAACGAAATGACACTTATGATGCCATTACGCTGTGGCACGTGTTTGAGCATTTGCCAAATCCCAAAGCGCAACTAGCTACCTTTTATAATGCCTTAGTGCCAGGTGGAATTTTGACGCTTGCCCTACCAAATGTTGACGCTTGGGATGCAAAGCATTATGGTGTTCATTGGGCTGCCTATGATGTGCCAAGACACTTGTGGCATTACAACAAAGCTTCTATTGCACAACTTGCCAACGATACCGGATTTGTTTTGCTGGAAACCCACAATATGTTTTGGGATGCCTTTTATATTTCTTTGCTTTCCGAACAATATCGCCAGTCAAAATTTGCATGGATAAAAGCAATAATCAAAGCATGTCTGTCCAATCTTTTGGGCTGGAGGAAAAAAAACACGTCTTCATTGACCTTTATTTTGCAAAAGCCAAAATAAGCCGATTTAAGACGGTTTTAGGCACTTAACCTCACATCTAGTCTGCTAAAGCGAATAACTGCCTATAAAATAAAGCGACGCGTCAAATTAAAATAAGCACCCCCTATAAAAACAAACAAATACGATAACAAAAAACTATGCCGCTTTTTGATGCAATAACCGCGTTAACGCAAAGGAAAGGTCGGTAAAGATCATCAGCCCATTGCCGTTGCGCTCTAAATGATAAACACTTTTTTCAAGCGCATCAATGATGGGTATGATATTACTGCCATGAATATAGGGGGCAAACTTGTTTAAGTCAAAATTCGATATAGGGCGATATTGGGCGATTTCCCCGAGGGCATAATGCTCCATAAGCGCAGCTCTAAAAAAAGAAATGGCAAAACGCAAAAACTGCTTTTGTGTTTCCACTCCTTTAGATGCCATTTCTTGACTCCATTCCGAAAGATCCAACACCACCGCTTTGTTGCCTTTGGCGCGAAAAGCCGTTCGTACCCAGTCAACAAACCATGTTTCGTATGCCAGCAGCTCATCTTGTTGCTCAAACAGCGAAAGCGCTTCGCCAATGTTACCATTTGATTGTGCTGCAATGCGCTCGGACACTTCTGTTGAAGCGCCCTTTTTCACGAGAAATGCGTTTATTTCATCTTTTGAAATGCGGCCTATTCTTGTGTGTTGACAGCGCGAACGAATGGTAGAAATAAGTTGATTTTGATCGGGGCATAACAGCAAAAACAAGGTTTTTGCAGGAGGCTCTTCGATGCTTTTAAGCAGTTTGTTTGAAGCGGCTAAGGTTAATTTTTCGGCATGCCAAATGATGACACACTTCCACCCTCCCTCAAAAGATTTTAAAGACATGCGCTGCATGACGTCTAGGGCATCGGTTACGTTGATAGCGGCTTGTTTGTTTTCAACCCCCAAATGTCGTGACCAATCATAAAGTGACCCGTAAGGGTGTTCGCGAACAAATTCCCGCCAAGGGGCACTAAATGTTGCAGAAGTTGGTTTTGATTTTACTTCCGATGTAGTAGCCGTAGGAAAAACGAAATGGATGTCGGGGTGAACAAGATTTGTGGCTTTTTTTCTAGCGGGGGAATCTTCGTTTTCATCAGCACCACAAACGACAGCGTTTGCATAGGCAAGGGCCATGGAAAGCAGCCCTTGTCCATCGGCTCCTTCAAAAAGTTGGGCGTGTGGAATACGCCCAGCAGCAAGCGTATCAAGTAATGCTTTTTTCTGAATGTCGTGTCCGAGAATATTGCTAAAACGCATGCCGAAAGATACAAATAGCACAAGAATAAATCCATAACAGTAAAAACACATTTGTTATTGTATTTTTGCGCAAACAACAAAAAAATGAACACCCTAAAAGACCTTTCTTTTGACCGCGAACGCGCACTCATCCGCGTGGATTTTAATGTGCCTTTGGACGAAAATGGCAATGTTACTGATGCCACAAGAATCGCAGCTGCGCTACCCACTATTAAGTATATTTTAAACAATGGGGGCAGTTGTGTGCTGATGTCTCATTTGGGCCGCCCAAAAGGACATGACCCAAAATTAAGTTTAGCACAAATCATACCTTCACTTGAGAAGCATTTGGGGCAAAAGATTCAGTTTTGTCCTGAGGTTGTTGGCGGACAAGCGCAGGCACAAGCTAATGAATTAAAACCTGGAGAGGTAATGTTGATTGAAAACTTGCGTTTCCACGAAGAAGAAACGAAAGGAGATGAGGCATTTGCAGCAGCACTCGCGACCCTTGGAACTGTATATGTAAACGACGCTTTTGGTACCGCACACCGCGCACATGCCTCAACTACAATTGTAGCGCAATTTTTCCCAAAAAAGAGATGCTTTGGTCTGCTTCTTGCCGGCGAAATAGACGCGATTGATAAGGTAATGTCTTCTGGCGAAAAACCGGTGTTGGCGATTTTGGGTGGCGCTAAAGTTTCTTCAAAAATTACCATTATAGAAAACATTTTGCCCAAGGTAGATCATTTGATTATTGGTGGCGGTATGGCGTTTACCTTTATCAAAGCTCAAGGCGGAAAAATTGGAAAGTCAATTTGTGAAGACGATAAAATGCCGTTGGCATTATCCATTTTGGAACAGGCAGAAAAGTTGGGCGTACAAATACACTTGCCTGTTGATGTTCGTGCTGGACAGGATTTTTCAAATGACACCCCACAACAGCTATTTCCCATTACTGAAATCCCTGATGATTGGGAAGGTATGGATGCAGGTCCCGCATCTGAAGAAAACTTTGATGCTGTGGTAAAACAGTGTAAGACGATTTTGTGGAACGGTCCGTTGGGTGTATTTGAGTTTGCTAACTTTTCGAAGGGGACGCGCGCCCTTGGTGCCAGCATTGTAGCACAGACCAAAGCGGGTGCTTTTTCGCTTGTTGGCGGGGGCGATTCTGTAGCGGCAGTGAAGCAATTTGGACTTGAGAACGAAGTAAGCTATGTCTCCACAGGCGGCGGCGCGATGCTAGAAAGCCTAGAAGGAAAAACACTTCCCGGAATTGCTGCAATATTGGCTTAATTTTTGTGTAACCTTGTGCATGAAATTACGCATTATTCTTTTTGTGCTTGTATTGGCAGGGTGCAACCAAACTTCTGCTCCGCTAGTAAAACTGTCTAACGGGAACATCAACACCCTTACTGTGGTGATGCCCAATTTACTTTGGCAGTCAGAGGTTGGCGATGCTGTTCGTGCGGCGTTTGCTTTTCCGGCAGAGGGACATCCACAACAAGAGCCCCTGTTTGATTTAAAGCAAATGTCCCCAGAAGTATTTACGGGTTTTGCCCGCTCAAGCCGTGCCATTTTGTGGGTTGGATTTAGTGATGAAGTTGTGATTCGAACAGATACAAATCGCTATGCTACTCCGCAACTAATGACAGTGTTTAGCGCTCCAGACACGGCATCGCTGGTTGAAATTATCCTATCCCAATCTACACCCGCAATAGCAGCGTTTAAGTCAGCGGAAATTGCAGAAAGGCAACGCCGTATGGGAAAGTCTACTTTAAAACAAGACGTTTTACAAAAGCGTTTTGGTTTCGACCTTGCGTTGCCCTCGGCATATCGCGTGTTTAAAGAGGATGCGGCTACGGTTTGGTTTCAGCGAGAAGTACATAAAGGTCATGTGAACGTATTGGTCTATTCTTTGCCGCGCAACACTAAACTGGATTGGGATAAACCGTTGCAAGACATTATTAGGATTCGCGACTCTGTTGGAAAAGCTTTTGTTCCGGGAAGGCTTGAAGGGACGCATTTAATTACAGAAGAAGCGTATGAGCCCTATGTGTATACCACAAAAGTTGCCACCGTTCCTGCTATCGAAACACGCGGGACATGGGAAGTAAAAGGAGATTTTATGGCCGGCCCTTTTGTACAGTATTTACTTGATGATAGCCAAAACAATCGTTATTTGGTTTTAGAAGGCTTTGTGTTTGCGCCTTCTGTGGCAAAACGCGATTACATATTTGAGGCAGAGGCGATTATACGATCGCTAAAAAAGACGGAAAGCAACTAGCTGTCTTTCTTGTCGTTTTCTTTTTCTTCCTCTTTTGTAGCGTTTTTAAACTCTTTAATTCCTGTTCCTAATCCTTTCATGAGTTCTGGAATTTTTCGTCCACCAAACAATAAAAGAACAACAAGGGCTATAACAAGAATTTGAATTGGACTTATGGCAAGAAACATAATGTGTATTTTCAACAAAGGTAATAAAGAAAATGATTTGTTGTCGCCGAAGTTTTTTGTAGCAGCCAACTGCCTATCTTTGTAGTTGATGGACAACAAAAAGAACAAAAAAACCGGCTTTTGGAAAAAGTGGCTTGCCACCTACCGTTTTGTTATCCTAAACGAAGAAACCTTTGAGGAGCGATTTTCATACAAACTCAATCGATTAAATGTGTTTCTTACGATTAGTATCTCTGCTATTTTGCTTATTGCAGCTACTTTTTTAGTGATATCGCGTACACAGCTTAAAGAGTATATCCCTGGATACGATTCCTCGGAATTACGTCGGCAGGCAATTCGAAACAACGATCGACTTGATTCGCTTCTGCAAACCTTACAACGCAACCAACGCTATCTTGCTTCTGTAAATAAAGTTTTGCGCGGCGACCTAGACTTGCAAGAATTTGAAGCTCAACGCCAGTATGATTCGCTTCAAATGGACACCTCGCTAGTTGATTTCCCAACATCAACCGCGGACTCCTTACTTCGCGTAGACGTGGCAAAAGACGACAAATACAATCTCTTAGAATCGGCAAATCAGACGGTTCCTTTTGTGCTATTTCCACCAGTTACGGGAACCATTAGCCAGGGCTATGACTCCAGCGTGGAACATTATGCCGTAGACGTTGTTGTACCTAGAAGCACTCCAATAAAAGCAGCAGCAGAAGGGAACGTTATTTTTGCTGGATGGACCACCGAAACGGGATACGTTGTCATAATTGATCATCCGTATAATATCATTACTGTTTACAAGCACAATGCATCACTTAACGTTCGCCAAGGTGACGCCGTTTCGCCTGGCCAAGTGATAGCCGTAGTGGGTAACACAGGCACCATGACCACAGGACCGCACTTGCATTTTGAATTATGGAGTAACGGCTATGCCCTTAATCCTATAGAGTTTATAGAATTTGAATGATGAGCATTAAGCAACATATTGCAAAACGCTGGGCAAAGCGCGCGGTAAAAAACACCAAAAAATGGGCACAAAGTCCCATAAAGACCCAGCAGGATGTTTTAAAAACCCTGGTGCAAAAAGCAAAAAACACGGCTTTTGGTCGCGACCATGATTTTGCCAATATTTCGTCCTATGCTGATTTCAGGGCGCGTGTGCCCGTTCGTGATTATGAAGGCTTGCGTCCTTATGTTGATAAGGTTGTTGCAGGTGAATCGGATATTTTATGGCCAGGAAAGCCGCTATATTTTTCAAAGACTTCGGGTACCACTTCGGGGGTGAAATACATTCCTATTTCCAAAGAATCGATGCCTACACACATAAAAACAGCACAAAACGCATTGTTTCATTATATCCACAATTCAGGGGATGCCTCGTTTGTAGATGGCAAAATGATATTCTTACAGGGGAGTCCGATATTATCCAAAACAAACGGCATAGACACGGGGCGACTTTCAGGAATAGTGGCACATTATGTGCCGTCGTATTTGCAGCGCAACCGCATGCCCTCATGGCAAACCAATTGTATTGATGACTGGGAGCAAAAAGTGGATGCTATTGTGGAGGAAACCTACAGCGAAGACATGCGCCTTATTAGCGGCATTCCGCCTTGGGTTAAGATGTATTTTGAACGCCTAAAAGCAAAATCTGGAAAGCCTATTTCCGAGCTTTTTCCTAATTTTTCTCTGTTTGTTTACGGCGGAGTTAACTACGAACCCTACAGAGGAGTTTTGGAAGAGTTGATGGGGAAAAAGGTTGATGGTGTTGAGCTCTATCCTGCCTCAGAAGGCTTTATTGCGTTCCAAGACCAATTGGACGAAAAAGGCATGCTGTTACAGCTGAATTCTGGCATTTTTTATGAGTTTATCGAGGCAGACAAAGTCTTTGATGAAAATCCACCACGTTTTTCGTTAGTAGAAGTAGAGCTTGGGGTAAACTATGCCATAATACTAAATACCTCCGCTGGACTTTGGGGCTATAATATTGGCGATACGGTAGCCTTTGTGAGCTTGAGCCCCTACCGCATAATTGTGACCGGACGCATCAAGCATTTCATTTCGGCATTTGGCGAGCATGTGATAGGCAAAGAGGTAGAGCAAGCCATGTATGAAACCTTAGCAATACACAAAGCGCGCGTTACTGAATTTACGGTTGCCCCACAGGTAACCCCAACGGATAGCCTCCCGCACCACGAATGGTGGATCGCCTTTGATGAGCAGCCAAAAGATTTGGTTACATTTGCACTAACATTAGACAAGGCTATGCGAGAGCAAAACACCTATTACGACGATTTAATTTCGGGTGGTGTGTTGCGCCCGTTAGTTGTAAAACCATTGCCTGCAGACGCCTTTGAGCAGTATATGAAAAGCATTGGCAAATTGGGCGGACAAAACAAAACCCCTCGTTTGACAAACGACAGGAATATGGCAGACGCCTTGACGAAATTGTTTTACACAAAATAAAAAATCAAAACTATCGTTTTGCATATAGTTTGCATAGCGATTAAAACCAGACGATTATGAGTACATCTACTCCCAATAAAACAAACGAAAACGAAGAAATAGACCTTGGCGTATTGTTTAATTCCATAGGCAGGGGCATTTCAAAGGTGTTTAATGCCATTGGTGCTGCTATACTGTTTGTGCTAAACACAGTACTTGCATTTGCACTATTTGTACGAAAGCGCATCCTGTATTTTACTATTGCTTGTGGTGTTGGACTTGTTGGAGGAATCGTTCTTGAGAACATAATACCCAAAGAATACATAGCCTCGGCTACCCTAGAGCCTCACTTTGATAGCGCAAGGCAGCTTTACAGCAACGTAGCGTACCTAAACGGAATAGCCGAACAAAACGATTCCCTTCAATTGGCAGCCTTTTTTGGCATAACACCCGCTGAAGCCGCCACACTAAAGGGAATAGAAATCAGCCCTGTAAGAAATGAAACGGCGTTGCTGCAAGAATACAATGCTTATTTTTCCAAATTGGATTCTGCGGTTGCCGCAGAAGTTACGTACGAGGATTATGTAAAAAAATTAGATGACTTTAATCAAACGATTCATACGTTAAAAGCATCATCAACCAAACAAGATGTTTTTGGTGTGTTACTAGACCCGTTACTAAGTTCGGTTTCTGGTATTGCGTACTTTAAAGATCAACAAATCACAGAATTACAGAATCTTGAGCTAAGCGACTCCATCACGCAAGTATCCATAGTCCAAACGGATTCGTTATTATCCCTTTTTGAAGATGTAAGAATGGTGGAGGCAAACAAGGAATTTTCTAACGGCACAAACCTCTATATGTCTTCAACTGCAAAAGACAACACTGAAATTTCGCTGCTTAATCGCAAAATAGAGCTTACCCAAAAATTGGAGCAGATACGCACCCAAAAAGTTAAGGCTAAAAACGTGGTAGATGTTATTGCCGCATTTCCAGAGGTTGGTTATTTGGACACCTCTATTTGGAAAAACAAAAAGTTTCAGGGTGTTTTAGCGGGCTTTTTGCTGCTGAGTTTATTTTATTTGGTGCTTCATTTGGATGCCTTTATTCTGTCAAAAAACAAAGACTAATGAACGTTCTCATTACAGGAGGTGCAGGCTTTATAGGTTCTCATGTAGTAAAGTGTTTTTTGGCAGGCAAAAAATATCATGTCTATAACTTAGACAAACTCACCTATGCCGGCAACCTGAATAATCTTTCAGATATTGAAGCCGCAGAAAATTATACCTTTATCCATGGCGATATTACCGATGATGCGTTTGTAAAGGAGTTATTTGCCACCCACCATTTTGATTATGTGGTTCATTTGGCGGCGGAGTCACATGTAGATCGTTCTATTGAAGCCCCTTTTGTGTTTGCCCGCACCAACATCATGGGAACATTGAATTTGTTGCAGGGTTTTAAAGAAAACCAAGGGCGTTTATTTTATCACATCAGCACGGACGAGGTCTATGGTTCGTTAGGTGAAACGGGTCTTTTTACGGAGACCTCGCCCTATCAGCCCAATTCTCCCTATTCGGCATCAAAAGCAAGCTCAGATCATTTTGTTCGTGCCTATGCGGAAACCTACAAGCTGCCTGTGGTCATTTCGAATTGCTCAAACAACTATGGACCAAACCAGTTCCCGGAAAAGTTTATCCCAGTATGTATTGATGCCATAAAAAATCAAACACCGATTCCTATTTACGGCGATGGAAACTATACCCGTGATTGGCTTTATGTGGAAGACCATGCGCACGCCATAAAAACCATTTTAGAACAAGGAAAAGAAGGGGAAACGTATAATATTGGGGGACTAAACGAGTGGAAAAATATTGACTTGGTCAAAGTGCTGATTCGCGAAACGGATAAGGCGCTAGGACGCCCTGAGGGCGCATCTTTGCCTTTAATAACCTTTGTTAAAGACCGTCCTGGGCATGATAAACGCTACGCGATTGACAACACCAAAATCAGACGGGAATTACACTGGGAACCGAAACACCGTTTTGAGGAAGGGATTGTAAAAACCATACAATGGTATCTATCTAATCAAGCATGGATAGACGCCATTAAAGACGGTTCATATAGAAATTATACTTTTAAGAAATGAAAGGAATTATACTCGCCGGAGGCTCAGGAACACGTTTACACCCGATTACCTTATCGGTGAGCAAGCAGTTGATGCCCGTGTATGACAAACCGATGATTTATTATCCGTTGTCTACGCTAATGCAGGCGGGCATTCGTGAAATTCTAATTATTTCTACGCCACAAGACTTACCGCTCTTTGAACGCCTTTTGGGCGATGGCAGCCAACTGGGATGTGCGTTTTCTTATGCGGTACAGCCCGAACCAAAAGGCTTAGCACAAGCGTTTTTGATTGGAGAATCGTTTATTGGTACAGATTCGGTTGCGCTTATTTTAGGCGATAATATCTTTTATGGCACCGGACTTCAAGACAGCTTACAGTCGTGTACGTCTCCAGCAGGAGGCATCATATTTGCCTATGGTGTCCAAGACCCTGAACGTTACGGCGTAGTGGAATTTGATGCAAATGGGAATGCCATTTCGCTAGAGGAAA
>CAZSSZ010000009.1:0-21926 GCA_964609755.1 uncultured Flavobacteriaceae bacterium
GGGTTTCGTTTCCAAGGCTTGCTCGGTGCGTTCAATATTGATTTCCTTTGTTCCAGCTTCGGCATCTTTAAACATTTGTGCGCCTCCTGCCCCACAGCAAAGTCCCTTAGCCTTACAGCTTTTCATTTCAACGAGTTCGCTTTCCAGTTTTAAGAGTACTTCTCTAGGCGCTTCATATTCGTTGTTGGCACGCCCCAAATAACAGGGGTCGTGATATGTAATCCGTTTTCCCTCAAACTTTCCGCCTTCGACTTTAAGTTTTCCTGCTTCAAGAAGCTGTTTTAGAAATTGGGTGTGATGCAAAACCTGATAATTGCCACCCAAACTCGGATATTCGTTTTTTATGGTATTAAAGCAATGCGGACAAGCCGTTACAATTTTCTTTACCTCATAGCCATTGAGGACTTCAATGTTCGTTAAGGCTTGCATTTGAAATAGAAACTCGTTCCCAGCACGTTTTGCAGGGTCTCCAGTGCAACTTTCCTCTGGTCCAAGCACGGCAAAAGATACCTCAGCATTGATGAGTAATTTCACAAAAGCCTTAGTGATTTTTTTGGCGCGCTCGTCAAAGCTGCCGGCACATCCCACCCAAAAAAGCACCTCAGGTTGTTTGCCCTGAGCTGCCAATTCGGATATTGTGGGTATGTTAGTCGTGTGCTCCATCATCAAAGACTTCAATGGTAACCTCTTTCTCTACCAAATCGGTGAATTTACCGTTGTAACGAGTAGCACGCACCAAATGATTGTCTACCCAGTGATAATTCCCTCCACGAGGTTTCCCCATAAGTAACGAGTGGTACTTAAAGCCATTTTCGTTCAGCCAAGTTTCGGTTACCCCACGGTGTTCTTCAGTACGGGAGGTAAAAAAGCAAATCACATGCCCTTCGGCATACCAACGATTAAGCGTTTCTAAGGCATCTGGATATACTTTTGCCGTAGCCATGCGCTCGGGCTCTTCGTTAGGGATATCGTCACAAATGGTACCATCAATGTCTATCAAATAGTTTTTGATACCCTCGGGCAATACCGGACTTACGTGTTCGCCGTCTTCTAATTTTTCTTTAAGTAATTGATCTACTTTTTCTTTATCCATGTTTATGTATTTAATTCTTCGCGCCAGGCTAAACGGTCTTGTTGATTGAATGGCCAAGGAGCACCGTTGTTTTCTACATTGGTCATCATTACATTTAGTTCTGAAGGAGCCGCCGATTGTTCCATTACCAAATAACG
The DNA here is from genome assembly GCA_964609755.1 of uncultured Flavobacteriaceae bacterium. Taxonomy (GTDB): domain Bacteria; phylum Bacteroidota; class Bacteroidia; order Flavobacteriales; family Flavobacteriaceae; genus UBA7446. The sequence continues at coordinate 1,231 of CAZSSZ010000009.1, forward strand.
ACGCATATCCATGATTATGGACAGCGGATCTATGGCAATAGGACAGGCCTCTACACAAGCATTGCACGACGTACACGCCCACAATTCTTCTCTGCTAATATAATTATCTAAAAGGGTATTTTGATTGGGTTCTTCCCTTTTGTTTAAAGCTTTTCCGACTTCGGTAAGTCTATCCCGTGTATCCATCATGATTTTACGGGGTGATAATTTCTTTCCGGTCTGATTGGCAGGGCATTCTGCGGTGCATCGTCCACACTCGGTGCATGAATAGGCATTCATAAGTTGTACCCAATTCAAATCGGTTACGTCCGCTGCTCCAAAAGTAGAGGGAATAGCGTCTGTGGCAGGTGTTGCATACGGGTCGGCGTTTGGGTCTAACATAAGTTTTACCTCGTTGGTAACCGCTTCCATGTTTGGGAGCTTCCCTTGGGCATCCAGTTTTGCAAAATAGGTGTTTGGAAACGCAAGAATAATGTGCAGGTGTTTTGAGTAGTACAAATAATTCAAAAACAACAAGATGCCGGCAATATGCAGCCACCATGCGGTGCGCTCTACAAGAATAACAGTTTCGGCAGGCATTCCATCAAAAAGGGGTAGTAAAAACTGACTTATTGGGAAACTCCCCGCTTGCACATAATACGCATCTTGCGCGACGGTTTGCAACCAATAGTCGGCGGCATTCATCGTGAGAAACAATCCCATGAGTACCACTTCGGCATATAAAATAATATCGGCATCCCATTTGGGCCAGCCTTTCATTTCAGGATTCCAAAAGCGTTTGATACGCATGACATTACGGCGTGTCCAAAAGAAGAAAACGCTTAGCAACACCAAAGCAGCAAAAATTTCAAAAGTGAAAATAAGAACATCATAAACACCACCCAAAAAAGGTGCAAAAACGCGATGCGTGCCTAAAAAACCATCGATAACAATTTCGAGCAATTCAATATTAATGACAACAAACCCTACATAAACAATAACATGCAACGCTCCTGAAATGGGTTTTCGTACCATCTTGGATTGCCCTAAGGCAATACGCGCCATATGCAGCCAACGTTTTTTGGGTTGGTCATTTCGGTTTGCAGGATTACCGAGTTTAATGTTGCGAATAATACGTCGCACATTTCGTATAAAAAGCCCAACCAGTACAAAAAATACTATTACAAAAGCAATGTTTGGTACGTAAGCGGTCATTCCTACTCGGGCTTTTTAGGTTTTTGGTAGGCCTTATTTTTTTTCCCAAAAAGCGAAAAGTGAACATAGCGTTTTGGGTTTAGACGCATGTCCTCTAGTAGTAATTGCGCCTGATTACTGGTTTCATTTAGGACATTGATAAGCGAATCGCTATGCACCAATTTACCTAAAGACCCTTCCCCAGAGGCAATTTTGTTGGTTATTATTGCCAGGTCTTGTGAGGTTTGTTGTAAGGAACGAATGGTCTCACCTAGTGGTGCTTGCTGCAACGAATCGGTAATGGTAGCCGCATTTGATGCAGCGCGTTCTAGAGAAACAAATGTTTTGTTTAAGGTTCCCTCGGGGGTATTTAAATTTTTGTTTAGTGAAGCTGTTAGTCCCGCTAAGGATGTTGTGGTTTGCGTAAAGCGATCTATAGATTGTCGCAATGCTTCTTGACGTTGCACATCCATCACATTGTTTAACGCAATAAGCACCGAGTCGGCATGAACAATCATGCTTTCAATTTTCTCTTGCAGCGGAGATAGTTTTTCATTAACCAAATCGGTCAATCCGGGTGCGATTTTTGTTTGTAGCGTATCACGATCTATGGCTGGTGTGGCATTGTCAAAAGCAGGGATTATGGCAAGCCCTTTACCCCCGATAAGCCCCGATTCATAAATTTGAGCGGTACTGTTTTTGGAAAAAGAAAAGTCGTTTTCTACGCGGAAGGTGACCAAAATTTTGCCAGAGGGCTGCAGTAATTCACTCGATTCTACAGAACCCACATGAAAACCGTTTATGGTAACAGGTGTGCCGTTGACCAAGCCTTCTGTATTGTCATATATGCCATAAAAAACACGGTCAGAAACAAATACATCATTTGATTTGAGATAACTAAACCCAATGAGGAATAAAGCTACTCCAAAAATAAAAAGTAATGCGGTTTTGATTTCGTTTGAAAATTTCACCCTAGTGCAATTTTTTCAAAAATACGGATTATTTAGCCAGTTCAACCCCTTTAATTAGATTTCATTTCAGGAGTTATTGACACTTCTTCTTCACCAGAAAAAGCTTTAATATAGGCGCCTTTATAACCTTTTGCGGCAACATTTTTTAAGGTTGCTTGAGCTTTCTTGTAGGAGGTGAATTCTCCAAAATAATACCTGTACAGACTCCCTTTTTGCAATCGGGTAATGGGTGCTAGACCCTTAAAATTATAGGATGCTGTTTTCATTTTTCGGGTACTCGCCGCAATCTGAATGCGGTAAACCACCGCAGGCGTATTGGTTGTATTTGCTATTGGGCTATGCTGCTCAGCTGGCTTTTCATCCATAACCAAACCGTCAAAAAGAGTACCATCGAGGGAAGATTTGTATTTCATGATGGCTCTTGCAATAGCCTTGCTCATTTCGTCTTGTCCTTTTTTTGAGTTTAAATAAGCACCTTCTTTAGCATTGGTCAAAAACCCGGTTTCCACCAAAACACTAGGCATGTAGGTATTGCGAAGCACCAAAAATCCAGCTTGTTTTACGGTGCGATTTTTTCGCTTGAGGTTTTGCACAAAACTCTGCTGTATATGGTTTGCCACTTCAATACTTTGATTTAAATAATCCTCTTGCATGAGCACCAAACTAATCACAGATTCGGGGTTGTTTGGATCAAAACCATCATATTCCTGCTCATAATTATCCTCTAGAAAAATCACGGAATTTTCTTTCTGGGCAATTCGAAAGTTATCTTGGTTCCGATGTAAACCCAAAACAAAAGTTCCTGCGCCATAAGCGTTGGAATTATGTGCATCGCAATGAATGGAAACAAATAAATCTGCCTTTGCCTTGTTGGCGATATTCGCTCTACCGTTTAGTGTTATGTATTTATCGCTTGTACGTGTGTAAACGACTTTAACCCCATTTTCTTTTTTAAGCAACTCACCGGTCTTTAAGGCAATATTAAGCACAATCTTTTTTTCGTAATAACTATTCCCTCTATTACCAGGATCTTTTCCGCCGTGACCCGCATCAATAACCACTGTAAAAGGTTTGTCGTTTTGAGCATAAAGTTTGTGGTGATTTGAAAAACCCACAAGAGTAATAAACGTTACTGCAATAATGAGGCGCATACTGGATAAAATATATGTATTTTTGAACCGAACCAAGTTGAAATCCTTGTCAAAAATAAGACATAATTCCGGTATTCCTTTTTTGGTATGTGCTGTTACATTCGCAATAAGCTTGTTTTCAGTTGCTTTAGCCCAAGAAATAGTTCCTGCTGCAGACTCAATCCCGGTGATTGAGCAAGATTCTATTGCAAAAAAAGAACCTGTTTTGTTGGATAAAATTAAGCGTCATGCGGAGGGCTACATGACCATCGACCGAAAAGAGAACAAGCTCTACATGTATGATGGTGCCGAATTGTATTATCAAGATATCGAACTAAAATCTGGGGTAATTGTGTTGGACTACAAAACAAACGAGGTTACCGCTGGACGCATTAAGGATTCATTGGGCGCATTGATTCAACCCCCATCGTTTAGACAAGGTTCAGATGAGGTTTTTCCAGATTCTATTCGGTTTAATTTTAAAACTAAAAAAGCGATAATATGGAATTCGCGTAGTGAACAACAGGGCATGAACGTTAAGGCATCGGCAACCAAAAAGCAAAACGACTCGGTGTATTATTTACGCAATGCCAAACTCACCACCTCCGAAAATGTAGACGATCCAGATTATTATATTCGTGTACGAACAGCAAAGTTTGTTCCGCAACGCAAAATGATTGCAGGGCTAAGTAATATGTATATTGCCGACGTTCCTACTCCTCTATTTTTCCCATTTGCCTATTTCCCAATGACACAAAATCGCTCTACGGGCTTTTTGTTTCCTACCATTGGTGAAAACTTTAACCGAGGATATTTTTTACAAAACGGCGGATACTATTTTGTGCTTAGTGATAACCTAGATGTAGCGGTTTTGGGAGACTATTACACCAACGGAAGTTATGGGTTTCGAGTAGAAAACAACTATAGCAAACGCTACAAGTACAGAGGGAATTTTGCCTTTAGGTATGAGAATTTAATTAATGGCGAGCGTGGACTCCCCAACTACAGCAAGTCTACTATTTTTAATTTGCGTTGGTCGCATAGCAAAGACAGCAAATCTAATCCAAACAGTCGATTTTCAGCTTCTGTAAATCTTGGAGCAAGCTCATATTTTAGAGAGTCTTTGAATCAAATAAACACCAATAATTTTTTAAACAACACGCTAAATTCCTCCATTTCCTACACAAAAACTTTTCCCAAATATCCTTCGGTTAATTTATCACTATCAGCAACACACAGTCAAAACACACAGAGTAAATCGGTGAATATGACGCTCCCCTCACTAACTGCAAATATGGAGCGCATTTATCCCTTTGCCAAACGCAATGGCATCAAAAAGGGATTGCTGCAAAACATTAACTTTCAATACACCATGCGTGGTGATAATCGCATAAACACAACTGACGATATCATTTCATCAAAAGGGCTTTTATATGGGGCAAAATCAGGGATGAGACACTCCATTCCGATAGCTACCAATTTCAAGATTGCTAAGTTTTTTAATTTTGCTGTAGGAGGAAATTACAATGAGGTGTGGACCAACGAAACCATACGCAAAAGAGATTATGACCCTGCCCTACAAGCCCTGCCAAAGCAAGATACTATTAGAGGGTTTGATCGTTTTGCACAATATAACTTTAATGGCTCTATGGGAACTACAATCTATGGGGTATTTAATTTTAAGGAAGACAAAAAAATTCAAAGCATACGCCACGTAATAAACGCAAATGTAAGTTACAGTAACAGTCCTAGTTTTGAGCAATATTATGATGAGTATATCATAGACGCGAATGGAAACACGGCTGAGTACACCCGTTTTAGTGGCGGGCTCTATGGAAGTCCTGGAAACAGAAAGTCAAGTTCTTTAGGTTTTACACTTCGAAATACCCTAGAAGCAAAAGTAAAAGATCGGGATTCTACCAAAACAGAACTCAAAAAAATAAAGTTGCTAAACAATCTTAACTTTTCAACAAACTACAACATCACAGCAGACTCATTGCGGTGGAGCCCTGTTCGTATGAGCACTGCTATTCCACTGATGAACAATAAAATTAATGTAAACGTAGGCGCCACTTTTAATCCTTACGCAATAGATGAAAACGGAAAGGAGTATAATACGTTTAGTGCAGCAGTTGGCGGACCTTTATTGCGAATGACGAGTGCTAATATAAATTGGGGGCATACCTTTAACAGTTCGAATAAAAACAAAACTTCTAAAAACGCTCAAAACAGCATTCCTGGGCTAGACAATAATCGTGCTTTGGATGAGCAACGGAACAATTTTAATGAAGAGGATGAATTTGATGAATCTGAAGATGACATTGGACTATATACCACAAATATCCCTTGGAGTTTAACGTTGAGACATAGTTTTACGTATTCAAATAGGATGAAAGAACGCCAAATCAGCAACAACTCCCTCACGGCATCTGCTAATGTTTCACTAACACCCAAGTGGGGAGTAAACATTTCATCCGGATATGATTTTAAAAACAAAGGGGTAACGTTTACGAACCTAAGTATCGATCGAGACCTGGACAGTTGGAACATGAATATATCATGGACACCTTTTGGATACCGTCAATCATGGTATTTCTTTATTGGGATAAAGTCTGGGATGTTGCGCGATTTGAAATACGAAAAACGAAGAGAACCCGATAAAAGACTCTAATTAATATACAATGAAAACAATCATTAAAACCGAAAACGCTCCCCTACCCATTGGCCCTTACAATCAAGCAATCGTAAAAAATAACACCCTATATGCTAGTGGACAAATTGCCATTGACCCAAAAACAAATACAATCATTTCAGGGGATATAAAAGCGGAAACCAAACAAGTAATGGAAAATCTATCTGCTGTATTAAAAGCAGCCAATATGGACTTTTCGCAAGTTGTGAAATGCAGTATTTTTATTTCGGACATGAACGATTTTGCCGCCATTAACGAAATCTATGGAGGATACTTTGACAACGATACGGCACCTGCGAGAGAGACTGTTCAAGTGTCTGTACTGCCCAAAAATGTGAATGTAGAAATTTCCTTAATAGCGATTCGCTAAAGAAGGTTTTTGTGGTATTCCACCAAACCGTCTATAGGTTTTTTTAGCACTTTTCCTGTTGTAAGTCCAAGGCTTGCCATCACTTCCTTTAGTTCTTGTTGCAAATAAAATGCAATAGAGCCAATGAAATGGACAGGGACATCTTTGGCATTTTCGAATTGTAGGATTTGGTTTCTAGCAAACAAATCAAAACCTTTTTTGATTAAGTTTTGACTGTATTCGTTTTCCTTGTTTTCGATGAGAAAACGCGCAAAAGTTGCTAAATAAGTATTTGGATTTGGCTTTTTATAGAGGTTCGTTTTAATCGTCTCAGAAGACAAATCGAAAGATTCATCAAAGACTTTTGCCATCTCATTTGGAATTTTATTAAAGTAGTAATCACGTAGCAATTGGCGTCCAAAATAGTTTCCGCTCCCATCGTCCATTAAAATATAGCCTAATGATGTAATGCGTTGTTCTACTGTTGCTCCGTCAAAATAACTGCAATTTGAACCTGTTCCCAAAATACAAACAATGCTTTTTTTGTCGGGTTCAGCAGCTGCATATACTGCGGCATACGTATCTTCCTTAACTTCGATGATAGCTTTTGGAAAGATACCTGAAAGCACTTTTTGTAACAATTGACGGGGCGGATGCGTTCCACATCCAGCCCCGTAAAAGTGAATTTGATTCACCAACTTGCGTTGGCGGTATAAATCGTAATTGTTGACAATGCGTTCCTCAAGAATTTGATCGGTAAGAACCTGCGGATTAAGACCTTGCGTTTGGGTCTCAAAAGCTATATTTCCATCAGTATCTAACGCAATCCAATCCGTTTTGGTTGAACCACTATCAACAATAAGTTTCATGTGCTTACAGTTGACTTACATGAAGTGACAAGTCTAACAGTTTGTTAGAATACCCCGCTTCGTTATCGTACCAAGAAACAATTTTAAAGAAAGAACTATTTAATTCTATTCCTGCATTGGCATCAATGATAGATGTCCGGGCATCGCCGATAAAATCTTGAGAAACGACAAGTTCTTCGGTATAGCCTAATACACCTGCTAAAGCTCCCTCAGAAGCAGCTTTTAAAGCTTTCATAACACCCGCATAGCTAGTTTCAGAAGACAATTTAACTGTCAAGTCAACTACAGAAACATCAGCCGTAGGCACACGGAATGCCATTCCTGTAATTTTACCCTCTAAGGAAGGAATTACCTTAGTTACTGCTTTTGCAGCACCTGTAGAAGCAGGAATAATGTTTAATAACGAAGAACGCCCCCCTCTGTAATCCTTTCTTGAAGGACCATCAACAGTCATTTGTGTTGCAGTAACGGCGTGTACCGTTGTCATTAACGCCTCTTCTATACCAAATGCATCGTTAAGCACTTTGGCAAGAGGTGCCAAACAGTTTGTAGTACATGAAGCATTTGAAACAATAGTATCAGCTGCAGTAGCTTCGTTGTGGTTTACCCCCATTACAAACATTGGAGCATCATTAGATGGAGCTGAAATAACTACTTTTTTGGCACCTCCATCGATGTGTAATTGTGCCGTTTCTAGTGTTGTAAAAATACCTGTACACTCGGCAACAATAGAAGCGCCAACAGCATCCCATGCTAGGTTTTTGGGATCACGCTCAGCAGTGATGCGGATGGTTTTTCCGTCTACGACCAAATGCCCATCTACAATTTCTATAGATGCATCCACAGTTCCGTGTACAGAGTCATACTTTAACAGGTATGCTAAGTGCTCAACATCTAGCAAGTCATTGATTGCTACAACATCGATATCATCTCTGTTTAGGGATGCGCGAAAGACCATTCGACCAATACGACCAAATCCGTTAATTCCAATTTTAAGGGTTGACATAGTTTATATAATTTATAGTTTAAAGTCTCATTATTTCTGATACGCGAACAAGTTCCATATCAATTTTAGATTCCCCTTTGATGGCTTTCTTCAAAGGAGTAAATGTCATTTTTCCATCAGCAATACCTACCATATTTCCGGAGATGCCGTCACGAAGTGCCTCAACAGCTTTTAGCCCCATACGACTTGCCAAAACGCGGTCGAAACAAGTGGGAGCACCCCCACGTTGCATATGCCCAAGTACAGAAACACGCACCTCGTAATCAGGGAGGTTTCCTTCGATATATTCTGCTAATTCAAAAACATTTTTACCAATTTTATCGCCTTCAGCAACCATTACAATACTGGATAGTTTGCCCGATTTCTTGGAGCGTTTTAAGGAATCCAATAAACGCTCAAGCCCCATATCTTCCTCAGGAATAAGAATTTCCTCTGCACCAGCACCTATACCAGAATTCAAGGCTATATGTCCAGCATCGCGCCCCATGACCTCAACAAAGAACAGACGGTTGTGTGAAATTGCCGTATCTCGAATTTTGTCCACGGCTTCAACTACAGTATTTAGTGCCGTATCGTAGCCAAGTGTGTGAGAAGTACCATAAATATCATTATCAATCGTGCCAGGAATACCTATAACGGGGACATTAAATTCTTGCTGAAATATCAACCCTCCAGTAAAGCTACCGTCACCACCAATGACAACTAAGCCTTCAATTCCTCGCTTTTGAAAATTAGCATAGGCTTTCTCTCGACCTTCCTTAGTTCTAAACTCTTTGGAACGCGCAGACTTTAAAATCGTGCCGCCCTTATTAATAATATTGTTAACTGCCCTGGGACCTAACGAAATGATATCATCTTCGATTAAACCTTGATAACCTCGTTTTACACCAAAACAAGAAATCTTATAAAATGCACAAGAACGCACTACAGCACGAATAGCTGCATTCATGCCAGGAGCATCACCACCAGAGGTTAGTACTGCTATTTTAGAAATTTGAGATGAATTGGGCATTGAGAGCTCTATGAAAAATTTTGCACAAAATTATAAAATTTAAGGTATAAACAACATTAAATCTTAGAATGTTTTAGACTCTTTTTTATTAAATATCCTAGCCATGAGGGCGTTAAAGGAATTGAAACGCACTTGATAATTGAGCCCAACACCTTGAGTGAAGCCTAAATCATCACCAAAATACTGAAATTCATTTTCTCTGTTAAATACACGCCCGCGCAAGGTACCCGACGGGTTAAGTAAAAACTCCACCTTCAAATTTCCAATGATTGTCGTTTCTTCATCGCCACCTACAGGAACGCCTACTTTGCCATCTATAAGGATGCGTTCATTGATATTTGTGGACAAACTCACCCCTAACCTATCGCGATTTTTTATTGAAACTGCAGCATTTCTATCTCCTTGCAAATAATTAAGGCTTAAATTAAGCTTATCGTTACTACTGGTAAAAATATTATCAAAAATCCCTGATGCTTTTTGAAAAAGATTATTTGTAAGGGTCTGACTTGAGATTGCCGCCAAAGAAACCTCGTTGATGAACGCACCTTGCGACAATAACGAAATCGCTTGTAGTTGCCTTCTTTCCTGATCATTAAGCCTGTAATTAAGTTCGTTTTTCATTACACCAGATGCATTGGGAAAATCAATTTCAAAAGTTGGGGTTTCCGGGTTTAATAGGTTGCCAAACAAGTTCACAGTCACTTCCGTTGGAATTTTTTGACTAACGTTATCACCCTCCAACAAAATAGCGGGATTTGCACCCCCAGGCACATTATATACTGCCTGCATATTTATTTGTGCGCCATATGGGTCACCGTCCCAAACAATAGTACCTCCAGGACGTAAAAGAAAATCCTTATCAATTAGACCTAGGTTTTTAAAATTATACTCCCCATCAAGAGCAATAAAGTCACCCCAAATGGCAAACGAACCTGCAGTGTCAATTTCCAATAATATGTTTCCTGCACCCTTGCCGCGCAACGAACTTTTTGTTTCTGGATCAACAACAATCTCTACCTCAGCATCTGGGGTTACGTCTAAATCAAAATATAATTGTAGCCCATCTACTTTGGCAGCAAGCGCTTCATTGCGCTCATTACGGGTCTCTTTTGAAACAAAATTGATAAACGATACGTCGCCAATAGCGGTGTCATATTGAATGGGAATAAACAAATTTGTATTGGGTGCTGTTTGTCCAACAACCTCAATTTGCATGTTAGAAAAAGGACCTGATAAATGTGCACTCCCACTAAGAAATGCATTTCCATAATATAGCGCGGTTTCTGAAAATTCTGTAGCCAAAACATTGAGATTATCAGCTTCAATATTCATGTCTAGACGCCAATCTAAAAAAGAATTGTGCTGTAGTCTTCCATCCAAATTTCCATACTGATTTATGTCAGAGGAAAAAGCTGCATCTGCAATGCGTATTTCATCTTTTTCAAAAACAAAAGGAACCACTTTATTAAATGCGTATTTTGTGTTTAAATAGGGCACGCCTAGGAGAAAATCATCTACATATAAAACACCATTTGGAATCAGTTCATCTTTTTGAGATTTAAACTGTAAAGTTCCGTTTGCTTTACCCTCAAATGGAGTAAATACACCTTGAGTTAGTCCCTGTAAAACAGCTAAATTGTAGTCAGTAAATACCGCATTGATATACCAAACAGGTTTATACTCATTTATACCAACAGTTCCTCTTGCACGGATAACCTCAGTAGCATTTTCTTCTAAACGGAAGTCTAGCTTATAATCTTGCTGTTCTTGAGATTCAAGTGTCAAAAAGGCATTTCCAAGAGGAGCTCTGTTAAGTGCAAGATTCTTAATTTTCAAATTAGAATCACCACTAAATCCTGTATCGGACTGTTGGATGTTCAAAAATCCATCTACTACACCCTCCCACTTGTCACGCTCAAAAGACAATACATCACTAAGAGCAACTTGTTTAAAACTTAAATACAATGAAAATGAATTTTCTCCCCGCTGTGAAGCTTCCGCAGCAACTACAGAAGTCCCACTTTTAAGTATGGCTGGTGATAATGTGAATTCATTTTTATTTTTTGCTGTCAGGGTAGGTGAACTTTTCTTATCCAATTGCCACCGCTTATTATTGAAAAAGAAATCAGCACTTTGAATCGCCAAAAGCATTTCAGATTTTTCATTTATCGTAAAAGAGGTATTAAATTGATTGGTGTTTTCTGGAGTATTTGCCGAAGCAAACTCTACACGCCCATACAATTTGTCCTTAATTTTTGAATTAATCCAATTGATATTGGTAAAATGCGTTTCGCTAGATGTCAAATCATCAACTGTTAGTAGCGAATGATATAATGGGTTTTTTGTGTCAATTTGAAGACTTGCGTTGGTAAAAGTGGTGTTTCTAACACCTATATGCGGCGATCGGATATTGATTTTAAAGAGTTCTTCATCGGAGTTTATTTTTCCTTTAACAAAAGTGTTGTCATCAATAGAAAGATCTTCGCCCAAAAGTGCCTTCGCAATTTTCCCTTTAATATTAAAATTAAAATCCAGATTTTGTCCGGGGGAAATTTCATTAGGAGTAAAATTTTCGTATTGACTTCCCAAGGCATTTTGTATAAGTTTTGACAATTCGGTAGGTTTAAATTTACCTATCATTAACCCGGAAGCCACATCCTCTGAGCTAAGATTAATTACCCTGACACCATTTACTAACCTCGATTGTGCAGCAACAGCAGAAAACACATGTGTTTTTTGGGGAGTAACAAGCTTTCCTTGTTCTATGTATAAATCGCCAATCATTTCATCAATGGTGTTCCCTTGTAATGCCAAGTCTATATCACCTGAAAAATTGCCAGTAATAGATTCTGGAATCCAGCCAAGAGACGAAAAATCAGCTCGATTGATAGTGGCAGTAAAAGAAAAATTTCGCACAGCCGCAGCAAAGTCAATATCGCCATTCAACTCCAAATCAAGGGCATTGTCGCTAACACTTAACGTTCCATTAAATTGCTCAGGGTTTAATTTACCAGAGAGCGCAACCGTATCATATACATAATCACGATATACAAAATTTGTAAGGGTGCCTAAAGCTTGCGCCTCTAACCTATCAAAATCAAATCCAGTTCCTGAAAGAGTAATGTCAAAACCTGAAGTGCCTAAAGTTGGTATTGCAGTTATCGCTCCGATATCGAAAGAATCGGAACGCAATTCAACTGTGTATGACGGTTTCGTTATTTTTTCTTGATATTGTGCCTTTACATCTAATTGTCCCAAAGAGGTGTTCAACAAAGTAGTAGCACGCCAAACAGCATTTTCCAATGTAAACTTTCCCTGTGTGGAAACAATGCCCGCTCCCTCAATTCTTTTCTGGTTGCTATTAGAGATGGTTTTTGGCAATAAACGCATAATTTCAGAAGTGCTAAGTGCCCACGCTCCTGAAAGATAACGTTGATTTTTATCTAAGAATTTTTGACTTTTTAATGAAAATGTCAAATCGGTATTTTCACGTTGTATCCTTGCATTGGACAGTATAAAATCATTTAGTGTACCCTTAAATATTCCACTAAAATCAAAGGCTCCAACTGTCGCGTTGGAAAATATTTTTGTTACATCATCTTCGCCCAACGCTGCATTTTGAATATCCAGATCTATAACAACCGTGTCAACAAATTGCTGCAATCCAGATTTAGGATAATCCAAAAGAATCTCAGCATCCACAACACTTGACGGCGTTTGTATGTTGGCATCAGAAAGAAGCATCTGTGTTGGCGAATACAAATAATGCCCCGACAGCGATGTAATACGCATATTTTCCAAGCTCGTTTTCGTATCTAGGTGAATTATGTCTGCCTCAATGGTATCACCCAAAATCCCAAAATTCTCAATATCAGCATTTAGGTTGGAAAAAAGCAATGGATTCTTGGAGTCATTTTCATTGAAAATCAGCAAGTTTGATTTCGTTAAACTAATCGCTGAAACATAAAAAGAAGTAGTGGAATGTCCCCGTTTATCATTCCCTTTTAATCCCTCAAAAAAGATATCCATATTTGACTTTTCTTCCCCTTTGTAGGTAATGATATTCGTTTTAACATTTCGAAGCGAAACCTTACCAAGATTGTTATCGCCCTGAAAGACAGCCCGTAGTCGCAAAGCAGGCACATCAAGTGTGCCTATGTATATTAACGTATCTTGCTTATGATCAAGTGCAAGAACATCATTGAGCGTAGCGTAACCAAATGGGGAAATAGAAATTTTACCCAAATTGACTTGGGTGTCAAAGCGTTCAGCGAAACTTAACGTAATGCGTTTGGCTAAAAATGTTTGGGTTGCAGGGAGAAGTAAAACACCTACTAATACCACGAAACTTAGAAACGCAATAACTGCAATACGTCGTATTTTTCGAAAGGTGCTTGGTTTACGTTTCAATGTCTTAATTTTGTACGAATATTTTTATAGTGGCAACCATCATATTAGGTATTGAATCCTCTTGCGACGACACCGCCGCTGCTGTGCTTGTCGATGGCAAATTACGTGCCAACGTAGTCTCACAACAACTCGAGCATCAATCACACGGAGGGGTCATTCCCGAACTGGCATCACGTGCACACGTACAGCGTATAATACCCGTTGTGGAAGCTGCCCTCGCAAAAGCAAATATCGACAAAAAAGACCTAACCGCAGTAGCCTACACTCAAGGTCCTGGACTGTTAGGCGCATTACTTGTGGGGAACGCCTTTGCCAAATCGTTGGCACTGGCACTTGACATACCCCTAATAGCGGTTCATCACATGCAAGCTCATCTGTTAGTACACTTTATTGATGATGAATTCCCCACACCAAATTTTCCTTTTTTAGGGCTTACCGTTTCAGGCGGACACACACAACTTGTGCGTGTTGATAACCCCGCTACATTTACCATTTTGGGTGAAACCAAAGACGATGCTGCAGGCGAAGCCTTTGATAAAACTGGAAAAATGTTAGGGCTTCCCTATCCCTCAGGTCCCATTATGGACAAATATGCGGCAATGGGTACACCTAAATTCACTTTTGGAAAACCCACTGTTGATGGATTAAATTTTAGTTTTAGTGGTCTTAAAACCAGCGTACTTTATTTTTTACGTGATCAACAAGACAAAGACCCCAATTTCATTAAAAATAACCTGTACGATTTGTGCGCTTCCATACAACTTGCCATTGTTAGCATACTTATGGAAAAAGTAACCAAAGCCATTTTAGAAACAGGACTAAAGCAATTGGTTTTAGGAGGTGGCGTATCGGCAAATAGTGGGCTACGTGAAGCACTTAGAAAATCTGATACGGAAGTATTTTTACCACCACTTCCCTACACTACCGATAACGCAGCAATGATAGCCGTTACAGGGTATTTAAAATTGAAGGAGGGTAAAATAGACACGTTACAAAGCGAACCAAAAGCGAGAATGTCAATCTGATGCAACAGTTTTATACACCTTCTCTATTGCCCGATAGCAACACATATCTTTTCGACGAGCAAGAAAGCAAGCACATTGCCAGGGTGTTGCGCAAAAACAGCGGAGAAAGCATTCGATTGACAAATGGTAAAGGACACCTATTTTGGGGAATACTAGAGGTTTTATACCCTAAAACTTGTAGCGTAAACATTACGCGATCTGAATTTGTTGCACCGTCAAATGTTCAAGTACACATGGCAGTGGCTCCAACCAAAAACATGGATAGGTTTGAATGGTTTTTGGAAAAAGCTACTGAACTTGGCGTGCACCGCATTACACCTATTCTATGCGAACGAAGCGAGCGAAAACAACTCAAAATGGAACGTTGCACTAAAATCATCTCGGCAGCAGTTAAACAGTCGTTACGTGCTTACGCACCAATTTTGGACGCGCTTACCCCGCTAAAAGACTTTAGCACCGATGCTCCAGTTAGCTGTATAGCGCATTGTGAAGATTTACCAAAAATAGCCCTAAAAAAGGTTTTGAATAATTCACCAAAATCTTGTGTGCTTGTTGGTCCTGAGGGTGATTTTACTCCAAAAGAAATTGAGTGGGCATTGGCTCAAAAGATGCAAGCTGTGCATTTGGGAGATGCACGCTTACGCACCGAAACGGCTGCACTAGTTGCATTGCATACCGCAACCCTATTGCACACATCATAAAATTCTGTACTTTAGACCTATGAACGCAAACACCCTTACCCGAGGCATTGTGCAAGCTTTTCTCATCATTGTTGGAATTGTTGCCCTTTTTGAATTACTCCTTATGTCGAAATCCCTCTTGGGTTATGTTTTTTTAGCAATTGTAGTTTCTCTCGTTGGACAGCCGATAAAAGGCTTTTTGATGCGACGGCTGAAATTTAAAAACACCTTTGCAACCATTATTACGCTTGCCCTACTCCTATTACTTTTATTTGGGCTAGGTTCACTCATTGTGCCAGTAATTGCCGCACAAGCACAAAACTTATCCCTGTTACACATCGACCAATGGGAATCAGATTTACTTGTTTTGGTAGCAGATTTAGATACGTATTTCAGCAAATACGATATTAATTTAACAGAGCATATAGCTGCGCTTCTTGCCAAAGTAGATTTTGCTTTTTTACCCGAATTCATCAATGGTTTTTTGGGATTTTTAGGCGGTTTTACCATTGCACTTTTTTCTGTTCTCTTCATTAGTTTTTTTCTACTTAAAGACAGTTCGTTGCTGTTAAGAAGTATACTGCTAGTTTTTGCCGCTGAACAGAAAAATAAAATTGAGCGCTCATTCACTCGAATTGTATATTTATTGTCACGTTATTTTAGCGGGATATTACTTCAAATATCCATTCTATTTTTATTTTATTCGGGAGTATTATTGCTTTTTGGCATTCCAAATGCATTGACAATAGCCCTGATTTGCGCACTATTTAACATCATTCCATATATAGGTCCGCTTATTGGAGGTGTATTTATGGTGATATTGACAATGACTAGTAACCTTGGTGCCGATATGGCAACGGTGATTGTGCCAAGAACCATTTATGTATTGATTGGGTTTATTGTTGGACAATTGATTGATAACTTTTTCTCACAACCTTTTATCTTTTCTTCAAGTGTAAAATCACATCCGTTGGAGATTTTCCTTGTTATCATTTTGGCAGGACTCTTGGCGGGACCCCTTGGAATGCTTTTGGCGGTTCCTGTGTACACTGCGATTAAAGTAATTTTAAGTGAATTTTTAAGTGAAAACAGGTTGGTAAAAGCACTAACTAAAAATATGTAACTATGCTGTACGTAACCACAGAAACCATTGCGGGAAAAACCATTATAGAATCTTTAGGAATTGCTAGAGGTAGCACCGTTCGTTCTCGTAATATTGGTCGAGACATCTTTGCTTCGCTAAAGAATATAATAGGCGGTGAAATTGAAGAATACACCAAACTCCAAGCCGATGCCAGAGAACAAGCCCTGCAACGGATGATTGCAGATGCAAAAAACATGGGCGCTGATGCTATCGTTAGTGTGCGTTTTACCACCTCAGTGGTTACGCAAGGTGCGTCGGAAATTTTGGCATTTGGAACTGCCGTAAAACTAAAATAGAAATTAATGGTTGTTTGGATTATCTTAGGAATTGGTCTGGTAATTGTAATTTTAAATCGTGTTCGGCAAAAGGAAAAAGAAGATTTCGAACAACGCAATAATTAGTTGGCGAATTGCATATGAAAGCGTATTTTTGCGCGCACTTTAAGGTGAAAATTGGAGAGGTGCCAGAGTGGTAATGGAGCAGATTGCTAATCTGTCAACGCGTAAGTGTTGCCTGGGTTCGAATCCCAGTCTCTCCGCTTAAAGCCCTTAAAAAAGGGCTTTTTTGTTGATTGTGAATTTATTAGCTTCTGATGAGCTTCATCACAGCAATTCCAAAAGTCGCGTACCTGCCTGCGGCAAGGCAGGGCTTAGCTGGATTAGCGCATTCCGATTTCCAATCGGAACGTTCACATTCCTTCTAAGTAAACGACTAAAATATCGGTCGCGTAGCTCAGCTGGATAGAGCATCTGCCTTCTAAGCAGACGGTCATAGGTTCGAATCCTATCGCGATCACTAAAGCCCTAAGTTATTTTTGCTGTTTATGTCCTTTATTCCAAATCTTTAGACCGATTTTATATTGGTCATACCTCTTGCATTGAGGACAGAATAAAACGCCATAACACGAAAAGAAGTAACGCCACAAAAGCAGAAGTGTCTTGGGAAATATTAATTACTTAATTTTTCAATAGGATTTACTCTGGATACGCCACGCGCAAATGATAACTGCTAATCAGTTTGTCGGTAAGTACTTTTTTTACCGTTTCAATCTCGCGAAAAGTAATATTTGCTTCCAAAAACTGTTTTTCGTCCATTAGACGCTGAACAATTTTATCTACAAACGCAATAATTTTCTCTGCTGTAGGTTCTTTAAGGCTTTTAGAAGCAGCCTCAACCCCATCGGATATCATTACGATTGCGGTTTCTTTTGAAAAAGGCTTAGGTCCTGGATATTGAAACTGCTCCGTGTCCACATCAGGAGTGTTTTGTTGGGCTTGCTGCAAAAAATAAAGTACTGTTGTCGTACCGTGATGTGTTCGAATAAAATCGATAACCCTATCTGGAAGTTTGGACTTACGTGCCAGGGTAATACCATCTAATACATGATCAATAATAATCTTAGCGCTAACTTCTGGAGCCAGTTCGTCATGAGGACTGTAAGCTGCTTGATTCTCGCTAAAAAACACTGGATTTTTCATCTTTCCAATATCATGATACAAAGCCCCTACTCGTGTAAGGAGGGTGTTCGCACCAATAGCATTTGCGGCAGCCTCTGCTATATTGGCAACCTGCAGGGAATGTTGGAAAGTTCCAGGTGCCTTATCAGCAAGTTCGCGAAGAAGTTTACTGTTTGTATCTGATAATTCAAGTAATGAAGCATCGGAAACCAATCCAAATAACTTTTCAAAAATATATATGAGCGGTTGCACAAAAAGAATAGCTAAGCCATTAACCACAAATAACATCAATACGTTGGAGGAAAGCTGCCCCAAATTTCCATCATGAATAAGGGTAAAAGCTATATAAGAAACCACATAAAGACTAACGATTAAACCAACAGAAATAAAAAGTTTTGCACGGCGGTATAAATCGTTAACGGTCAAAGAAGCCAAAATACCCGCCATAATTTGTAGGTAAACAAACTCAAAACTATTGGGCACCAAAAATGCAATTAGAAAAAGGGATATCATCAAAGCAAATAAAGCTATGCGTGTGTCGAAAAACGTGCGCATTAGCAAAGGAAGCATACAAATGGGTACGGCGTAGATGTATTGTGGATTTACGTCTGTAACTACTTTGGTTAGCAAAACCATCAACAAAATATTAACACACAAAAAAGTAAGACGTTTATTATTCTCAAATACAAATGGACGTGTGCGCCACAAAAAAACGAACAGAAGCAATACAGGTATAAACACCAACAATGAATACCCAAAAATAATCCACAGCGTATTGGTTTGCGTCCAAGTTTGCGACTCAAACTCTTGTTGGAGTGATCGTAATTTTTGAAGCTTTTCGCCTTCTACCACTTCTCCTTTTGCTATGATACGCGTTCCCTTGGTTACCAATCCTCTAATGGAAAGTACTGATGAAACCGCTTCTGAGATAAATTGAGAAGTGAGCGTTTCATCAAAAAACATATTTGGCACTATCATAGCCAATGCAAGTTGTAGGCTTTGCTCAGAAACAATATCTCCCCCAAAGGCATCCAGTTGATTTAAAAGCATTTCTTTTACCTCGTCAACGGTATACAAATACTGCATTTGCACATTAGATTGCCGGGTACCGTTTACAATAGCTATAATTTCGTCAGCAGAAAAAAGCTCAGAAGTAGCCACGATCCCTTTAGCATAAGACTCCTCTAAAGTTAAGCGCCATTGCACAAAAAGAGCTGTATACTCGGGGCTATTGGGAAAGCTCTTGGCATATTCATCGTATGCTGCTAATACTTGAGCAGCCGTTTCATTCTTTACAGAAAAATACCGGGGAATTTTTTCTTCAAGTGCTTTTCTTTCTAACGCAATCTCTTGTTCGGTTTTTTGAATGGGGAAATCATACGGAGCAAGTAGGGTTTCATATTGCCAGGGTTTACCGGGTTGGATTTCAAACTGAAAACTTGCACCCCTTGGAAGTAAATACACTACTATCGCCACAGTAGCTACACACAAAAGTGCTTTGTACATAATGGACTGATAACGATAAAAAAACTTCATAAAAAAGATTTAAACAAAAATACCACTTTTCAACACACGGATGGGCAATGCCAGATTTTACACTATTTTTGAAACATGACTTACGGAATTTGTGCCTTAAGCGTTCTTCCGCTGCGAGAAGCAGCACAACACAACTCCGCTTTGGTAAATGAAGTGCTTTATGGTGAATTTTTTGAAATAATAACAGCTCGAAAAAATTGGAGCCTTGTTCATTTGCAAGATAAAACTGAAGGTTGGCTGGAAAATATTCAAATCACCGAAATCAGCAAAGAACAATACCTCAGTCTAAAAGAAACCCCACAAAAAGTATCTACAGATTTAATAGAATTTGTGTATAAGAACAATCAGATATTATTTCCGATTACCATTGGTAGTGCTGTGCAGCACAGCAACATTCTTGGACATACATTTGAAGGGACTGTTTCATCAGGTATTGCCGAAAAGGATAAAATCCGAGAAATGGCATTTATGTTTTTAAACAGTCCTTACCGCAAAGGTGGTAAAACCCCCTTTGGTGTTGACGCAAGTGGTTTTGTACAAACCGTCTATAACTTGTGTGGAATACCTTTGCCAAACAGTGCGTCGGCACAGGCTTCTGTTGGTGAGGTGTTAAGTTTTATTGAAGAATCCGAACCTGGCGACTTAGCCTTTTTTGATAACACTGAAGGCGAAATTATTCATGTGGGTATCATACTTGAAAATAATTATATCATTCATGCCTATGGGAAGGTGCGCATAGATCGCATAGACCAAAGTGGCATCTACAACGCTGATGAAAGAACCCATACGCACAAGCTGCGCCTTATAAAATCTATAGCATAAAAAAACCTCACGAAAAGTGAGGTTTTTGAAATTCTAAATACAACTAAAAACTAAAGCGCTTCGAGCATATCACGATATTTTTTGAACTTCGCGGTTTCGCCAATCGTTCCAAATATGTTTTTTAGTGTAGACAAGGCGTCTTTATTGCTTGGGTTTATCTTAACCAATTCTTCCAGATAAGGAACCGCTTCCAAAAACAATCCCTCACGCTTAGCTTTCAATGCATCGTATTTACGGTTATCTGCAGCAGATGTGCCTAGCGAATTCATTTGTTCCACAATAGCAGCTTCACCTTCTAAAATCACAGATGCTAAATTCAAGTAGGTAGCTTCATACGAAGGGTCTAGTGCTATGGCTTTCTTGTAATAATCAATTGCTTCATCGCGTTTTCCCTCATTCCCATTAACTACACCAAGATTG
>CAZSSZ010000010.1:0-20523 GCA_964609755.1 uncultured Flavobacteriaceae bacterium
TGTTTTATGAATAGTGAAGTGTATTTTCCTATCAATAACTACTATAGCTAAGATGGGTCTACGCAATAGTTCAAGTTGTAAGTAGACCTACTTCCCAATACAGAAGTTTGCAAAGATGTTGCCCAAGATATCATCGGTGGTAACTTCCCCGGTGATGGTGCCCAATTCGTGTAGCGTTTGCCGAATGTCAATGGCAAGCAAATCGCTACTTCGGTCCTCTACCAACCCTTGCGCTACCTCGTTTATGCTTTGCATTGCCCCCTGTAAGGCTGCCCAATGCCGCTGATTGCTGACAAGCGCATTGCCCGTATTCCATTGCAGTTGTCCGCTAAAATGCGTTTTTAACCGCTCAATATCTTCTTTACTGTGCGCACTAATACTTTCCACGGCAAATACCCCTTTTTCCACGCCCAGTATTTGCAATTCCTTTTGGTAGGCGAGGAGCGTACTGTCATCCATCAAATCCTTTTTGTTTAGGACAAGCAATAGCGTAGCGTCTTCTCTGGAAATAGCCTGTAGTGCTTGAGCGGTTTCGTTTGGCGATTGCTGTTGCGGGTCAACCACATACAGAATGATGGATGCCGTTTCCATTTTTTCTTGGGTGCGTTGCACGCCAATGGCCTCTACTACATCGTCGGTTTTACGCAGTCCTGCGGTGTCTATAAAACGGTATTGGATGCCCCCAATGGTTAGTGTGTCTTCAATGCTGTCGCGTGTGGTGCCCTCAATAGCCGAAACAATGGCTTTTTCTTCGTTGAGAAGTGCGTTTAACAGTGACGATTTTCCGGCATTGGGTTTGCCTACAAGCGCCACGGGAATCCCGTTTTTGATGGCGTTTCCTGTGGCAAAAGAATCTAAGAGGTTTTTTAGGGTTTCTCGAATTTTTTCCACCAAATCGCGCAGTTGTTTGCGGTCGGCAAATGCAACGTCTTCTTCACTAAAATCGAGTTCCAATTCTATCAGCGAAGCAAATTCCAACAGGCGTTCTCTAAGCGCGCCCAGGCTTGTACTGATGCCTCCTCTAAGGTGTTGCACGGCAATGTGATGTGCTGCCTCACTTTCCGAGGCAATCAAATCAGCAACGGCTTCGGCTTGCGCCAAATCCATTTTTTTGTTCAAAAACGCTCGTAGCGTAAACTCCCCCGGCTCGGCAAGGCGCGCCCCCAAGTCTTGAAGGCTTTGCAGCAGTTGCTGCTGGATAAAAACAGACCCATGACATGAAATCTCTACCACATCTTCACCAGTATACGAATTCGGATTTTTAAACACCGATACCAATACTTCGTCTAGCAAGGTATTGTTGTGAAAATAATCCCCTAACAGTACCCTGTGCGTTTTTTGCGCTGATAGGGTTTTGCCAAATCGAGAACGAAATCCTTGTGCTGCAATCGCAATGGCGTTCTCGCCACTAAGGCGTATCACGGCAATGGCTGCGGCACCCGGCGCGGTGGATAAGGCTACAATGGTGTCGTTGAGATTCAAAGGCTTACATCTTTACGGTAAGTGCGACGGCGCTTATGCAGTTCGTGCTGGTAGTTTTTCCAAAGCGCTTGAATGGCTTTGTTGCCCTCTAGTTCGGGGTTGGTTTCTACGGTGGTAATTCCACGGCGGTTAAACATATCTTGCATCTCCTGAAAAATAATGGCCGTAAGCCCTTTGTTCTGATAGCTTTCTTCAATGCCTATCAAATAAAAAGCGGCTCGGTTGTTTTTGCGTTGTGCGCGCAGCAAATGCAAAAATCCAAAAGGAAACATGTTACCGTTCATTTTTTTAAGGGCAGCTGTAAACGAAGGCATCGTAATGGCAAAACCAATCATTTTATCGTTTTTGTCTACTACACATTTGATAAAATCTGGATGCACGTAAGGGAGGTATTTTTTCTTGTAATGCGCAATTTGATGCTCCTGAATCGGAACAAAAGATTCCAATTTGTTATAGGTCTGATTTAGTAAATCAAACATTTCATCCACGCGCGGTTCAATGTCTTTGGTGCTTTTAAAATCAAGCATTTTTAGCCCATAGCGTTGCTTTACTACCTCAGAGAACTTTCTAACTTTTTCAGGTGCGTCTTGGGCGTCGTAAATGTCAATTTTAAACTCTACCCATTCGCTTTGTTTTACTAGCCCTAGCTGCTCTAAATGCACTTTTTGATAGGGGTAATGATACCACGTAATCATGGTATTCATGTGCTCAAACCCGTTGACCAAAAGCCCTGCTTTGTCCATATTTGAGAACCCCATCGGACCCTCGATATAGGTCATGCCTTCAGCAATGGCAACCCCCTCAACGGCCTCAATGAGTTTTTTGCTTACCTCAATATCGTTTATGGTGTCGTACCACCCAAACCGCACTTTGGTTTTGTTGAGTTCTTCTACCTCTACCCAGTTTATCATGGCGGCAATACGCCCTACGGTTTTTCCGTTTTGAGTAGCCAAAAATAGGCGTGCCATGGCGTGATTAAACACCCTATTTTTTTGGGGGTTAAAGGTATCTTTTTCTTCGCTAGTAATGGGCGGAACCCATTGTTTGCAATTCCGATAAAGTTCAAAAGGAAAGCGAAAAAACTCCTTATACTGCCGCCTGTTTTTTACTTCAACAATTTCTATCATTGAATCTTTTTTAATTTTCGGTCTATCCGTTTTTGTTTTTTGTCAAGTTTGCGGAGTCCTTTGTTCAAACGCTTGTCCGCTTTTCGTGCTGTTTTACGTTCACTTTTGGACGCTTTTCTGTTTTTCCGAGCTTTTTTTACTTCCTCTTGACTTTGTGGTTGCCCCGCCCATATGTTATGGCGGTCTATGCGATAAGATACCCCAACGCCTGCAGTAAACAGTTTAGGCGTTGTTTTCACGCTATGTTGCAGCGCAAGGTCTACTTGTAAATCATTTTTGAGTAAATACGCTACCCCTGTTCCCAACGCTACATCTCGGTGTAGGGGGCTATCGTCCCATTGATATTCTCCGTAAAAAGACCATTTGGCACGGGTGCTGTACGTGAGTGTTCCAATCAGTTGTTTTTGTTGAATGTCTGCGGTGATGTAGCGCATCCCGATATTGTGTACCAAAACCAATCCGGGTTTTAGGTGTTGCTGTAAAATGAGCATTCCTGTTACCGAAACGCTTGGTTCTGCAATAGGGCGGTAGCTAAAATTGTAAAGCGAATAAAAATTTTCTTGGTAGGGATAAATGCCCCCAGTGGCAAATTGCGCTCCTGCATAAACCGAAACGGCAGGAATCAAATCGCGCCAACGTATGCGGTTGTTGGCATGATAGCTGTATAAGTTGGGTTTGTATTTTTCGGTATTTCGAAAGGGGTCATAGACCAGATATTTTGCCCCTGCTGAAAAATCCCGAAGCCCTTTTCGGTTGTTTTTTAACCTTCCAACCGCATTTTCATATGAGAGGTCATCCAGTTGATAGTCCACAGTTCCCAGGAGTTCCAATTGTTCTTTAAACAATCCAATACGAAGTTGCATGCGCGTACCCAAACCTGTATAACGGGCATTGTAAAAGTTTTCAAAATCCCCTTGACGGAAGGAAATGCCTTGTTCCCACTGATATACGTTTTTTCCCACACTAAAAGCTCCCATAGACCGACTAGGTCGATTGCTATTTATGACCTCAGTATATTGTGCTTGAGCAAAACTCGACAATAATATACCGCAAAACGTACCAAAAATGTACGATAAATACTTGTGCATATTCAAAGATACATGAATTATATTTTCTGTCGGTTGCAATTAGAATTGTATTTTTGAAATATGATTAATAATCTAAAGCTCCGTTTTCTGTTTCCGCATGTTCTGGCAACCCTTTTTTTTGTTGTAATATCGTTGGCGTATTTCTACCCGGTTTTGTCGGGCAAAGCCCTAGTACAATCCGATATTGTACAGTTTAAGGGGATGCAACGTCAGGTGTTGGAACACCGCGCTGCCTTTGATGAAGAACCCTATTGGATTGACAATGCCTTTGTGGGGATGCCCACCTACCAAATTACCCCGCGCTATCCTTTGGATGTGTTGAGGCACATTGATTCTGCACTCCGGTTTTTACCACGCCCCGCCGATATGCTTTTTCTGTATTTGTTCTTTTTTTACCTCTTTGCACAAAGCCGAAAGTTCTCCATTCCCGTCTCAGTTTTGGGGTCTTTAGCCTATGGCTTTTCATCCTATTATATCATTATTTTGATGGTAGGACACAACACCAAAGCCATGGCTTTGGCATATGCGCCACTCGTTTTTTTGGGACTCTTTCAGGTGCTACTTGATAAAAAGAAAACAGGGGTTATTTGGCTTACGCTAGGCTTGGCATTGCAACTCCATGCCAATCACCTCCAAATGACCTATTACACCCTTATCATGGTTGCTCTTTGGGCATTGTTGTGGGGCATACGCACCTGGCGTAAAGAAGGCTTTTCAAAACTACTAAAACCTTATGCACAACTTGTTTTTGCAGGGGGTATTGCGCTTTTGCTTAATGCGCAAAATGTACTGGCAACCCTCGAATACACAAAATTTAGTACACGTAGTGCCAGCACTTTAAGCATAAACCCAGACGGAAGTCCCAAAGAAACTACCGATGGATTGTCGTTTGATTACATCACCGAATACAGCTATGGAATTTTGGAAACGCTAACGTTTTTCTCACCCAATGTGGTTGGTGGTAGCTCAACTGCCGTGTTTCCCATGGATAGCGATTTCGTGCAATTTTTGCGCACGCTTGACGCCGAAACGGCAAATACCATTTTTAGGTATGCCCGACCCTATTGGGGAGACCAGCCCATTGTGGCAGCCCCCGTGTATTTGGGTATTGTCGTACTGTTTTTCGCATTGCTAGGGCTTGTAATAGCAGAAAGAAAAAAGCGAATGGTGCTTTTAACGATTATCGTTACGTCTTTGTTGTTTTCGTGGGGAAAACACCTGCCAGAACTTACGCAGTTTTTTATTGATTATTTACCATTATACGATAAGTTTAGAGCCGTAAGTTCTGCACAAATCATGATTATGCTTTGTGTCCCTTACGCTGCCATGTTGGGTGTAGATTTTCTAGTCAAAGACAACTTTATATCACGTCAAAAATTGCTAAAACTTTATTATGTGTTCGTCGCGTTCGTGGTGCTGATTTTATATCTGGTAGCAGGAGCCAAAGGCTTCTTTTCGTTCACTTCCATGTACGAGCCGTTTGCACAATATCCGGAAATCATGAAACCCCTGACTGAAGCTCGGGCAGCCTTGCTATGGAATGATATTACGCAAATACTCTTTTTTGTTGTGCTTATATGCCTCATCGTTGCGTTATATTGGCGAAAAAAAATCAATGTTCCAGTTTTTGTTTCACTAATTGCACTATTGCTATTGGCAGATTTGTGGAAGCAAAACCGTAACCATTTTGACGAAGAACAATTTGTGTCATCATACCAACACAAAACCGCTTTTATTGCTACCCCGCAAGACAATGCCATTCTTAAAGACGCTTCTCGCTATCGCGTTTTTGAACCACGACTAGGGGTTTCTAACGCACGTACTGCCTATTTCCATCGTGCCATTGGAGGATATCACGGGGCAAAGCCAGCAGCCTTGCAAGCGGTTTACGACTTTTATCTGCAGCAAGAAGACAGTGTGGTGTTGGATATGCTTAATGTGAAATACGTAATTGACCCTGCGTTGGAAAACGGTTTTGAAGAACGTCCCTCAGCCTTGGGTGCTGCGTGGCTGGTAGATGAGCTTATCTCAGTTGCAAATGCCAACGAAGAAATGAAGCAATTGGGAACAATTAACCCCAAAACACAAGCCCTTTCGCAACAGTTGAAAGCAGCAAAATTTCAAGCTTCAGCAACAGATAGCATCTCACTTATTGAACAACGCAACAACCTTCTTCGTTATTCCGTTTCTGTTTCTAACAAGCGTCTAGCTGTTTTTTCGGAAATGCATTACCCCAACGGGTGGCAAGCCTATTTGAACGATAAACCTATTTCGTACTACAAAGTCAATTACCTTCTACGAGGGGTAGTTGTGCCTTCAGGCAATCATGAACTTGTATTCCGATTTGAGCCGGAAGTTGTACGTAAGGGCACATGGGTCATGGCTTCGGGGTGGTTGTTTTTTTTCATAATGTTGGGTCTAATTATTCGTAAACCAAAAACTGTTGCCTAATTCTAAACACATTGCGTTGGTTGCGTATTATTGGGCACCCTCGGGTGGTTCGGGTGTTCAGCGATGGCTTTTTTTGGCAAATTATTTTGTTAATAATGGAGTTGATGTAACTGTCTTTACGCCAAAAAACCCACGTGTTGCCGAAACAGACACTTCCTTGTTGGCTAAAGTTGACCCAAAAATTAACCTTGTTTATGTTGACGGATGGGAACCGTTAAAACAAAGTAAAAAGGCTATAGGGGAAAATATTGGACAAAAGAAAGGGGTAAAAAGTGCCCTGATGCGATTTGTTCGCGCTAATTTTTTTATCCCCGATGCTCGCGTATTTTGGGCAAAAGCAGCATGGAAAGTTTTTAAAGCACAACATAGCCAAACCCCTTTTGATAGCCTTATTACTACAGGGCCTCCTCATTCGTTGCATTTGGTTGGATTACGTGCCAAAAAGCATTTAAATATCCCTTGGATTGCCGATTTCCGTGATCCTTGGGTTGGTTTTTTTCAAAACCAGAGCCTGCCCATGTGTGCTTTTGCAAAGCGAAAACAACAACGTTTGCAACAAAGCGTAGTACAGCAGTCCGACAGGGTAGTGGTGACAGCACCCGCTTTGGCGAAGGACTTTTTGCCCACAAATCCAAATACGGTGGTGCTTACGAATGGGTATGAAAAACAACTGCAAAAAGCAGATAATGCCTCACATGGTTTAGTGTATTCCGGTAGTTTGAAAGCGCAACAAAACCCTAGAAACTTGTGGCGTGCTATCTTAGAATTGGTACAAGAAAGCGAGGTTTTTGCTTCAAAATTCTCTCTTGAAATCTATGGTAAGGTTGCCGATGCAGTCAAAAATGAGGTGGCAGCCTATGGAATTGGTAAATGGGTTTTATTTAAGGGCTATCAATCCAAAGAACAACTTGACGAAATCTTGCCAAACGCAAAAGCACTGTTGCTGCTTGGAATTGATATGCCAAATACGCACAACATCATCCATGGAAAACTCTTTGAATATATGGCGGCAAAACGTCCCATTTTGGGTATGGGTCCGCAGCCCAGCGATATGGAAACGCTCTTTGATACCCACGATTTGGGCGTCTACACTTCTTTTGATGATTTTAAACAGCTTAAAGACACCCTTTTGGATTGGTTTAAAGCTGATAAGACGATTCCTTTTGAAAGCAAAAATGTTGAGGTGTTTCAGCGTGATGGTATTGCCAAAGCGTATTTAAACGTAATTTTGGCGTTCAAATGAACATGCTCACCACACAATCGACGAAAAACCTTGCTGGCATTTTGCTTGGATTTGGTATTGGCGCTGTCAATACATTGGTTTTATACCCTTGGTTTTTTGGTGCTGAAAAACAAGGATTGGTCGTTTTTTTACTTTCCGCCTCCAATTTGTTAATGCCCCTAATTGGCTTTGGTGTGTCGCAAACCATCATTAAATTTCACAGCAGCTACCCCGACAATGACAAACAGGGTTTTCTCTCTTATGTGGTGCTGTTACCGCTTATTGTGGCGTTGCCCTTGTGTTTTGTTGCTATTTTTTTTCACGATGCCATAGCTGACCTGCTCGCTGTTGAAAACCCCATCATTGCCTCATATACTTGGGTGATTTTTAGCATAGCCTTTGCTACGGCATATTTTGAAGTGTTTTATTCGTGGGCGCGCGTACATTTTAAATCCGTTGCTGGCAACACGCTCAAAGAAATTTACCCCCGTCTGAGTATTTTTGTCTTGTTGCTATTGTATGCCGCAAATGGGATTGACTTAGATGTGTTTTTCTACCTTTTGGTGGGATTGTATTATTTGCGTTTGTTGCTCATGGTGGTTATCGCATTCCGTATTCAACCTCCTAATTTTTCGTGGCAAAAACCTAAAAACCTTGGCGAGTTACTGCGCTACAGTTTGTTTTTGGTCTTGGCAGCTTCTGCGGGGAGTCTGGTTATTGATATCGATAAATTTATGTTGCCTCAATACAAGGCAATTGAACAAACTGCCTTCTATGCAGTGGCTATTTTTACCGCAACGCTTATTGAGGCACCTGGACGTGCATTGTTTCAAATTCTAAATCCGCTTATTGCAAAAAATATCAACGAAAACAATACGAGTCAACTGGCGGTGCATTACAAAAACAGCTCGATAAACCTTTTGCTCTTGGCAGGTTGGATTTTCTTGTTGGTCAATGGGAGTATCACTTCACTTTTTGCCCTCATTGAAGATGCCAATTACGCCAATGCCATTTGGGTGGTACTTGCGATTTCTTTTGCAAAACTTATTACCATGAGTTCTGGTGCATCAAATACGATGCTTATCAACTCTAAAAAGTACCATGTTTCCTTACTCTTAACCATTTTTATGGCGGTTTTTGTGGTGCTCGGAAATTACTTGCTAATTCCAAGATATGGCATCAATGGTGCGGCGGTTTCTACGTTGGTGGTTGTGGTTGTGTTTACCTATGTTCGTATGGGATATGTGTATTATTATTTTAAAATGCAGCCCTATGGATTAAATACCCTGTGTGCCTTTGCACTAATAGCAATCTTTTACTGGGTATTGACGTTTTTGCAACTGGACATCCATCCCTTTTTGTCTATTGTAGTAAAATCGGTGTTTATTACACTCGTGTATGGCGGATGCGTTTACTTGCTAAATCTTTCGCCAACCCTACGCCAAATCGTTCAAAATCGACTTAAGCGCTCTTAAATAAGTGTTCAAAAAGACTTGATTTTTTGTTTTTGGCGATTTCTTCTGGAGTTCCGGTAGCAAGTACATACCCACCGTTTGTACCTCCTTCAGGTCCTAGATCAATGATATAGTCCGCTTGCGCAATGAGGCTTGTGTTGTGTTCAATCACAATCAATGAATGGCCATTGTCAATAAGTGCTCTGAATGAACCGACGAGTTTATTTATGTCATGCATGTGCAAGCCCGTTGTGGGTTCATCAAAAAGAAATAGGGTTTTTGTTTTTTGCGCTCCTTTAAGCAAAAAGCTTGCAAGTTTGATGCGCTGCGCCTCACCACCCGAAAGGGTTGAAGACGACTGCCCTAACGCCACATAGCCCATGCCTACATCTTGAAGGGGTTGTAGCTTTTCCGCAATTTTGGTTTGTTTGTATTGTTGAAAAAAAGCAATGGCTTCGTCTATGCTCATGCTTAGCACATCGTGAATGGATTTGCCTTCAAACTTGACTTCAAGTACTTCTTTTTTAAACCGTTTTCCGTTGCAATCCTCACAAAGCAAATCCACATCTGCCATAAATTGCATTTCAATTTTTACGGTTCCCTCGCCTTTGCAAACAGAACAACGACCGCCGTCTACGTTAAACGAAAAATGCTTGGATTGATAACTACGCTGTTTTGACACCCCTTGTTGGGCAAATAGTTTCCTAATGTCGTCGTAGGCTTTGATATAGGTAACCGGGTTTGACCGCGAGGAAAGCCCAATGGGTTTTTGGCTGATGTATTGGATTTCATGAAAGGCATCCAAATCGCCTTCAAGTGTCGTAAACTCCCCGATTTTGTCGCCGTGAATGTCTTTCTGCTTTTTGACGGCAGGCAATAAAATGTCTTTGACAAGGGTACTTTTCCCACTCCCCGAAACCCCAGTAACTACCGTAAGCATATTCAGGGGAAACGCTACGTCAATATTCTTCAGGTTGTGCGCTCGCGCCCCAACAATACGGAGTTCATGGATAGGTTTTTTTCGCTTTTTTGGCAGTGGGATTTCAACACGTTTTGAGAGGTATTTCCCAGTCCAGCTAGATGCTTTTAGGAGCTGCTCAAAGTTTCCTTGCGCAACCACTTCACCGCCAAACACACCCGCATCTGGTCCTAAGTCAATGATTTCATCTGCGGCACGCATGATATCATCATCGTGTTCAACCACAATAACCGTATTGCCCAAATCACGCAATTTTTGCAGTACGCCAATGAGTTTAGCAGTGTCTTTTGGGTGCAATCCAATACTGGGTTCGTCTAAAATATAAAGTGAACCCACAAGACTGCTTCCCAACGAGGTCGCCAGATTGATACGCTGCGATTCACCCCCCGAGAGGGTACTTGCCCTACGATTTAAGGTTAAATACCCCAATCCCACCTGAAGTAGAAAATGCAAACGGTCTTTAATTTCTATCAAAAGTCTACGCGCAATATGTTGCTGATGTTCAGTGAGTTTTAATGTAGCTACAGTTTTTGACAAATCGGAAATGGGCATATCCACCAAGTCCGAAAGGGTATAGTCACCTACACGGACATAATTTGCGGCTTCGTTAAGGCGTTTTCCCTTACAGCTGCCACAAGTGGTTCTGCCTCTGTAGCGTGACAACATCACTCTATTTTGAATTTTGTAATTCTTAGCCTCTAGTTTGGCAAAAAAATGGTTGATACCTTTAAGGTTTTTTTGCCCTTCCCAAAGCAATTTTTTTTGTGCATCGTTAAGTTCAAAATAGGGTTTGTGCACAGGGAAATCAAAGGGGTAGACTTTCTCAATAAAATCATTTTTGTAGCGTTGCAAACGTTCTCCTTTCCATGGTGCTACAGCACCTTCATACACCGACAGGTTGGTATTTGGAATCACGAGTTGCTCGTCTATGCCAATCAAATCGCCGTAGCCTTCACAATCTGGGCATGCTCCAAGCGGGTTGTTAAAACTAAACATATGTTCATTTGGGGGTGTAAAGGTCATCCCGTCGAGGGCAAATCTGTTTGAAAACTCTTGTTCGCTGTGATCTTCTAAGGCATGTATTTTGAGGGTTCCATTTCCTTCGTGAAAGGCCGTTTCTATAGATTCTGCTACGCGGTGAAAAAAATCTTCGTCATGTGCTACAACAATCCGATCAACAATTAAGGCGATAGCATCTTTAGAATTTGGTGGTACGTCGTCAATACGCACTGTGGTGTTTTTAATCCAAAGGCGTGCATAGCCTTGCTGTTTGTACAAATCGAGAGTTCCTTCTAGAGTTCTGTCTTTTGCGATGGTTAACGGAGCAAGCAATAGAAGTTTAGTACCCTTATCAAAAGATTTGATATGTTCAAGTACATCTTTTGTACTGTCTTTTTTGACTTCTTTTCCAGAAATAGGCGAGTAGGTCTTGCCGATTCGCGCAAAAAGGAGTTTGAGGTAATCGTAAATTTCTGTGGTGGTACCCACAGTGGAGCGTGGATTGTTGCTGATGACTTTTTGTTCAATAGCAATAGCGGGTGCGATGCCATTAATTTGTTTGACTTTAGGTTTGTTTAATCGCCCTAAAAACTGACGCGCATATGAGGAAAGACTTTCTACATAGCGGCGTTGTCCCTCGGCATACAAGGTGTCAAATGCCAAACTTGATTTTCCTGAGCCTGACAATCCAGTGATCACCACAAGTTTATTTCTGGGGATACGCACATCTACATTCTTTAGATTATGCATTTCTGCCCCCAATATTTCAATATATTTTTCCTTTTTCAACTGCTTCAGATCGAAGCTATAAATATATTGATTAGAACCTATATACTCCTAAAAAACACCTTTAATTTGCGGAGTATTGAATATGTTTTTATATTTGTTACTTAATTATACGCCTATAGCATAGACTTTTTACTCAATTTATAACGAATCCTTAAACGAGTAAACTATGTCTATCGTCCCTGATAACGAGCTAATTCAGCTTTATCTTTCCGGTAATAACGAAGCCTTTGAAACGTTACTTGCCAGATATAAACAGCGCATTTACAGTTTTATTTATTCTAAAATTAAGGATAGAGAACTTGCTGATGATGTCTTTCAAGACACCTTTATTAAAGTCATTAAAACCCTAAAAAAAGGTACGTATAACGATGAAGGTCGTTTTTTGTCTTGGGTGATGCGTATTGCGCACAATCTTATAGTAGATCACTTTAGGCGAAAACAGCGTATGCCTATGTTTGATACCCAAGACAGCGAATACGATGTTTTTTACAATGTGTCTGAGTCTGCCCAAAATATTGAAGCAATGCTTATTGATTCACAAATCAAGGAAGATCTTAACACGCTTATGCTTGAACTTCCCGACAATCAGCTGGAGGTATTGCGTATGCGCTTGTATCAAGATATGAGCTTTAAAGAAATTGCCGAGCGCACCAATGTGAGTATCAACACTTCTTTGGGAAGAATGCGTTATGGGCTGATTAATTTGCGCAAACTCATAGACGAACGAAACCTCACCATGACGCAATAAGTATGGGTTTTATGCGTTATATCTATAAATGTCATTTATGGATAAACTTTACACGCTACCTAAATCCCAAAACACACCATCGCCAAAAAGAGAAACGCTACAGCTCATTACACAGTTTGCAGCTGCATACACCCCATATGTTACAAAAAAGAGGGTGATTGAATTTGTTGCAAATTAGTAACCGTGTTTCTTTAATACGCTTTTTCTACCCACAGTTTGGGTGATGCTGTCTTTTGAAATATCCCAACCTCGGGCAGGACAATACTCTCGTCCATACCAAATGATTTGCAAATGCAGGTCGTTCCATTTTTCTTTGGGGAATAGCCGCTTGGCATCACGTTCGGTTTGCACGACATTTTTTCCATTCGAAAATCCCCATCGGTACATCAATCTGTGAATATGCGTGTCCACAGGAAAGGCAGGAATCCCAAACGCCTGTGCCATCACCACACTTGCCGTTTTGTGCCCTACAGCCGGCAGGGCTTCTAGCGCCTCAAAGCTTTGCGGTACTTCTCCGTTGTGTTTTTCAATCAAAATTTTGGATAAGCCATAAATACCTTTTGATTTCATTGGAGACAAACCAACAGGTTTAATGATTTCTCGTATTTCTTCCACGCTAAGCGTTACCATCGCATACGGATTATCTGCTTTAGCAAAAAGCAATGGTGTAATTTGGTTTACACGTACATCGGTGCTTTGCGCAGATAACAATACCGCAATCAAAAGTGTGTAGGGGTCTTTGTGGTCGAGTGGAATGGGAATGGTGGGGTATAATTTCTCAAGTTTTTGAATAACAAAAGCAACCTTTTCGGCTTTATTCATTTTTGTATTTTTATCTCCTAAAAATATAAAAAATGCTACAAGAAGGAAATCAAATGCCTGCTTTTTCAGGCGTAAATCATTTGGGAGAACCCGTAAGCCACACCAACTACACAGGAAAGAAGCTAATTGTATTCTTTTATCCGCGCGCCAATACGCCGGGTTGCACGGCTGAGGCGTGCAATTTGAGCGATAATTACGCCGCACTTCAAGCCGAGGGCTATGAATTGTTGGGCGTGAGTGCCGATTCGGTCAAAAAACAAGCAAATTTTGCTGAAAAGTACAACTTCCCTTTTCCGCTATTGGCAGATGAAGACCATGTTGCCATTAAAGCTTTTGGCGTGTGGGGACCTAAAAAATTTATGGGAAAAGAATTTGATGGGATCCATCGTACCACTTTTGTAATTGACCAAACAGGAACCATTGTGCGCGTCATTACTAAGGTAAGAACAAAGGACCACGCGATACAAATTCTTGAAGAATAGTTAGCTTTTAGCCGGTTTATACCCAAATAGCTTTTTGGCTTTTATAAGTTTTGAAACTCCAGGGGGTAATTTGCTTTCCCAGCCCTTTACTCCCGTTTGTATTTGCTCAATAACATCTTTGGAGTAAATTTTCATATCATCTGTACTGTAATCCAAAATATCTACAACCTTATCGTTGTATTTAAAGAAGTTATACAATTCTTTAATTCTGGGATGAACACGCAAATTGCTGCTATTGATTATAGAACCGTTTTTGGGATCTATGATGGGGTAGAGGTATACCTTGAGGTTTTTGAAAAACAGCTTTCCAAAGGCTTCCAAAATGCCACCGCTTAGGTGTCGGTAGTATTTTTCGTTAAAGATTTCAATAAGGTTGTTTACCCCCATGGTTAGACGAATTTTCTTTTTCGTGTATTCAGAGAAATATTCTACTAACTGATAGTATTCTTTAAAGTTTGAAATCATCACCGTTTGTCCAAGAGAGCACAATAACTCTGCCCTGTCCATAAAGTCCTCTTCGTCAATTTGCCCAGTAGACATCAGGTTAGAAAGTGTAATTTCAAAAAGGACAAGTGTTTTCTCGGGGTCAGAATCGGCTTCTTTTTCAAAAATGGTTAACGATTTCTGATACATATCCACGTTTACCTTAGTAACAGGTCTAAAGCTACCACGAAGGGCAATAATATTTTTCTTGTACAACTCCCTAGCAGGCAGGAGGTTATTTCCGTCAGGGCCAAACATTACGGCATCGGTCATGCCCAACCGAACAAGCTCCAAACTCAACAAGCGGTTATCAATATCTTTAAAAAGCGGTCCCGTAAAATTGATGGTGTCAATTTCAATAGCGTCTCTGTCGATATGATCAAAAAGGTATTGTAGTAATTTTTTTGGACGATCGTTTTGATAGAATGCACCATAAATAAGATTTACGCCCATAACTCCAAGTGACAGTTGCTGTGCTTTGGCATCGTTTTCTTTAAAACGCACATGAGTCATAATCATTGAGTAGGGCTCATCGGGTTTTGTTTGAAACTTAATTCCCATCCAGCCATGCCCTTTAAACTTTTTGGCAAAGTCGATAGTGGTTACCGTATTGGCATAGGTAAAAAAGAGTTTGTTTTGGTTTTTTGTACGGTCGATACGTTTTTCCAACAACCCCATTTCCCATTCAAGCATTTTGTTAAGCCTCGATTCGCTCACATACCTGCCATCATCTTCGCGCCCATAAATAGCGTCGCTAAAATCTTTGTCATAGGCACTCATGGTTTTGGCAATAGTCCCCGAGGCACCCCCACACCTAAAAAAATGGCGCGCCACTTCTTGCCCGGCACCTATTTCAGCGAAAGTGCCGTAAATGTCACTGTTGAGGTTGATGCGCAGTGCCTTTGCTTCTAGCGAAGGCGTGTTTTCAAAGGGTTGATCGCCAGGGAGCGCTATGGGCATGAATGTAATTTTCTTCAAAATTATAAAACTTATTCGCATGATTGTGTATCATTCGCTTAATTTTGTGGTGTGGGGATGAAAATTCACTTTTTAGGCACAGGAACTTCGCAAGGCATTCCGATAATTGGGAGTACCGACCCGGTTTGTTTAAGTGATAATCTTAAAGACAAGCGTTTGCGTACTTCGGTTTGGGTGCACTGGGATGATGTTGATGTTGTGATTGATTGTGGCCCTGATTTTAGGCAGCAAATGCTCGCTTCGCAATGTCCCAAAATAGATGCGCTTTTATTTACCCACGAACACGCCGACCACACTGCCGGTTTAGATGATATACGTCCTTTTGTTTATAAACAAGGGGCATTACCGGTGTATGGACACAAACGGGTATTGGACAATTTAGCCAAACGGTTTGACTATATTTTTTCAGATGAAAATAAGTACCCAGGTGCACCGTCTGTAAAGCCCTTTTTGGTTGATCCAAGTGCTTCATTTGTGTGTACAGGTAAAGAAATTGTCCCCATTACCGTAACGCATTATGGACTCTCGGTACTAGGCTATCGTTTTGGCGCATTCGCTTACATCACAGATATGTTTTCCATAGCACCCAAAGAAGAAGCAAAACTCAAAAACTTAGATGTTTTGGTGGTTAATGCGTTACGTATTGAGCCCCATCCATCGCACCTTCACTTAGACGCTGCCATCGATTTTGCCCAACGAGTTGGGGCAAAATGCACCTATTTTACACATATTAGCCACAAGCTAGGCTTCCACGAAGAAGTTGAAAAAGCCCTTCCCAAAGGCATCCATTTGGCATACGATAACCTAACAATATCCATTTAACCATGAAGCAGAAAATACTTTTTTACCTCTTAATTTTTTCAGTATTAATCAATTTATACCTGATTTCGGACTATGGAAAACGCTTAAACTATGCGCAAACCAAAATTGAAAAACAAACCGAAAAAATAACACAGCTAAAAGATTCAATTGACGTATTACAGCAATCTAAAGCTGTTCCTGTAGCCACTGAATAATCGTGGTTAAATTGTCTTGATTGATGCCATGTCCTTGTGGATAGGTATGGAATTGCGGTGAAAGGCCATATTCTTTGAGTTTTTCGACGGATTGCTCCGCCCAGGCATAGGGTACCACCATGTCTTCCGTGCCATGCGACACATAAATAGACTTTATTTCCGTATTTGTAAAATCCACAACGCGAGGGTCTATATAGCCACTGAGCGCAGCAATACCTTTCACCGTTTTAGTGCCAAGTCCAACGGCATAACTTAGCATAGCCCCTTGACTAAAGCCCATGAGGTAAATACGACTGTTGTCAAACCCTCCTTTTTCTTCATAATACGATAGAAATTCAGCGATATACTCCGTGGCTTTTTTTACTTCTTCGGGGTTTGTCCAACGTTCCATGGACTCTGTAAAATGAATGGGGAACCATGCAAAACTTTCATGGCTCATGGGTAATGGTGCTTGTAACGAAACCACGTGATACGTGTCGGGGATGTAAGCGGCAAATGAAAACAGATCGGCGGAGTTGCTTCCATAGCCATGAAGCAAAAGGAGCAAGGGTGCGTTGGGGGTTGTTCCCTTTCGATCTAAATATACATACGACATATTACGCCCCTTGAACCTGAATCTTGTCCTGTGAAATAATGCCGTAAACCCTTCCGCTCAATTCTTGCCCTAAAAACAAGCTGTTTTTGGAGGTGGACAGGAGTGCGTTTTTGGTCACTTTTTGGCTACCGTTAGGGGAGAATAAGGTCAAATCGACTTGTGCGCCTACTTCAATGGTCGTGTTGGGGACACCAAATCGTGCTTTGCCTCTGCTGAGTATTTCAACAGTGTCCTCTACAGAGAACATAGACAACAAGCTGCCAAAGCTGTGCTCTAATCCGATGGAACCAAAGTGTGCACGGTCTAGCTCAACTTCTTTAAGTTCGCTGTTCAGGGGTTGATGGTCGCTGGTTACCATGTCTATGACCCCTTCCAAAAGTGCTGTTCTCAATGCTTCTTGGTCAGTAGCTTCGCGAAGTGGAGGGAATACTTTGGCATTAGCGTTAAAACCCTGTAAGGCCTCATCTGTAAAGAATAAATTGTGAATGGCTACACTGCAGCTAACATCTAGCTTTGCTTTTTTCGCTTCTTTAATGAGTTGAACCGCACCCGCTGTAGAAAGGGTTGGAAAATGCAGTTTTCCTTCTGTGTATTGGAGGATGCCTAAATCTCGTTTGAGTTGCATTTCCTCTACCACAGCTGGGATACCACTTAGACCAAGTGCAGTGCTAACAGCACCCTCGTGCATAACCCCGCCATTTCCCAAATCTTCGTTAAAAGGAAACGATTCAACCAAACCTTCAAAATCTGTGGCGTATTGAAGTGCCAATTTTAGGGTATTGGCATTCGAAATCGCTTCTTTGTGGTTACAAAAAGAGACAGTTCCTGCAGCATGAAGCTCGCGCATGGGCGCAAGGTTTTTTGTGTTTTCAGCAGAAGTAATCCGTGCTTTGGGATGAAGTTTTGTGGCGCTCCCATTGGCTTGTTCTAGCAAAAAGGCAATGTCGGCACGACTGTCAGGTTTTGGGTGTGTATTTGTGTTGTAGGCAATATGGGTAAACCCGCTTTTTGCTGCTACTTCTAACCCATGTGCTAGGGTCTCACGTTCTTCAAATCCAGGTTCGCCAAAAGAAACACTGCTGTCAAACCAGCCTTTGGAAACGTGTAAATCTTCGTGTTTGATTTGCTTGGCTTTCGGATAAGAAAGGTCTTTTCCGATTTCTTTAATTACGCCATTTTCAATGTAAATATCTTGTTGTGTTTGGTGATGCGAACTGTTGGCATCGAGGATTTTTGCAGCTTTAAGTAAGATATTCATTCGCGTAAACCTCTATTTCAAAATCATTGCAAAGATAGAAAATCCATGAACACAAAATTAAAATCCTTCAAAAACACCTAATCCAAACAGTGCAAAGTCGTATTTTACAGGGTCTTTAGGGTCTAGTTTGCGTAGCTGCTCATCCAATTCTTTCACCGCCATCAAATCGTTTTGCTTTCTTTTTAGCAGTCTCAAAGCTCGCGCAACATTTCCAGAATGCACGTCTAATGGGCAGGACAACACACCAGGAGAAATTTTTGTCCATATGCCCAAATCTACCCCTGTGTTATCGTTTCGTACCATCCAGCGCAAAAACATATGAAGGCGTTTGGCTGCCGATTTTTTAGCGGGATTCGCAACGTGCTTTACAGTGCGTTTGGGATGCGGTACGGCAAAAAACGTTTTGTGAAATGCAGTTAAGGTAGCGTGTAAATCGGTTGCGCCATTTGGGGGTACAAACAAATTTTCTAGACTGTCATTCTCGCGATACAATTGTTGTAATCGCTTTGCAAAATATTTTACGTCCTCCTCTTGAAAAGTGCGGTGCACAAACCCATCAAAAACGTCTAAATCTGCCTTGGTATGATTACAAATAAAATCATGGGGGGCGTTATCCATGCGCTGCATGAGTTTCTGCGCATTTGTCAATATGCTTTTCCGATTGCCCCAAGCAATGGTAGCAGCGAAAAAACCGGCAATTTCGATGTCTTGTTTTTTTGTAAAACGATGGGGTACCGAAATAGGATCACTTTCAATAAACGAAGAGGTGTTATACTGCTGAACTTTTTCGTCCAAAAACGATTTGAGTTCCTCGTGATTTAGCTCCATTGTCCGTCCACAAGGGTTAACATACGGTCTGCGCGTTCAGCAAGCGATGTGTTGTGTGTTACCAAAATCATACTAATAGCGAAGGCATCTCTTAGCTGAAAAAACAAATCGTGGAGTTGATCTGCGTTGCTACTATCCAGATTTCCACTAGGTTCATCGGCGAGGAGAAGGCTAGGGGTGTTTATCAACGCTCGGGCAACGGCAATGCGTTGTTGTTCACCACCGGAGAGTTCGGCGGGCTTGTGTTGTGCTCTGTTCGTAAGTCCAAAAAAATCGAGAAGTTCCAACCCACGCTTTTCCGCCTCTTTTTTTGAAGTTCCTTTGATAAAGGCTGGCAAACAGATGTTTTCCAATGCGGTGAATTCGGGTAATAACTGATGAAACTGAAAAACAAACCCCAGGGAATTGTTGCGAAAAGCAGAAAGGGCTTTGTCGGACAATTGGGTTACGTCGGTGTTGTTAATGATAAGCGACGTATTTTGGTGTATGTCGGGACGATCTAAAGTGCCTAGAATATGCAGTAATGTTGTTTTTCCAGCCCCCGAAGGTCCAACAATAGATACAATTTCTGCAGGTGCCAACGAAAACGAGACGTCTTTTAAAACTCCTGTTTTGCCATAGGTTTTTGATATATGCTTCGCTTCAATCATGGAGTGCAAATTAACCAAATTTAAGTTTTATTGGTCTTATCTAGATTTTATGTT
Organism: uncultured Flavobacteriaceae bacterium; assembly: GCA_964609755.1. GTDB lineage: Bacteria > Bacteroidota > Bacteroidia > Flavobacteriales > Flavobacteriaceae > UBA7446. Next base: position 19,506 of record CAZSSZ010000010.1, read on the forward strand.
TTGTTTATAGGATAATAAACGTATTTTGTTTAAGTTTGCTGTATAATATTTAAACAATATGGCTGTAGCCACATTAGCTGGAGGTTGTTTTTGGTGTACTGAGACGCTTTTTTCAAGAATTGAAGGGGTGATAAAGGCCGTTCCTGGGTATACCGGTGGACATATTAAAAATCCGGCATACCGTGAAGTGTGTACCGGAAGAACGGGACACGCCGAATGTGTACACATCGAATTTGACCCTGATAAAATTACCTATAAAACCCTTTTAGAGGTGTTTTTTGATACACACGACCCTACAACGCTAAACCGTCAAGGGAATGATGTGGGTACGCAATACCGTTCCGGAGTGTTTTATCATACCGAGGAACAAAAAGATATTGCCAAAACGGTTATTGCCGAATTGGAAAAACAACACCAATTTTCAACCCCCATAGTTACTGAACTCACGCCTTTTGAGGTATTTTATCCTGCCGAAGTGGAACACCACGATTATTATAATCTAAACACATCACAACCGTATTGTGCTGCGGTGATTTCCCCAAAAGTCAAAAAATTATTAACGAAACATTCATCAAAACTAAAATCGCTATGACATTTGAAGCAAAAGATATTTACGATGTAGACATGACTACATCGATACAAAAACATTATTTGGAAGTACTCACAGATTTGGGTGAAAACCCCTATCGTGAGGGCTTGATTGAAACGCCTAAGCGTGCCGCCAAAGCCATGCAGTTTCTTACGCAAGGCTACGAAATGGATCCTGCCGCCATTTTGGAAGGAGCCAAGTTTGCCGAATCCTATAACGAAATGGTCGTTGTTAAAGATATTGAAGTATACTCGCTTTGCGAACACCACATGCTTCCGTTTTTTGGCAAGGCACATATTGCCTATATCCCTAACGGACACATTGTGGGATTGAGTAAAATTCCACGTGTGGTAGATGTTTTTGCGCGTCGATTACAGGTGCAAGAACGCCTTACAGAGCAAATTATGAACTGTATTGACGAAACGCTTA
>CAZSSZ010000011.1:0-20450 GCA_964609755.1 uncultured Flavobacteriaceae bacterium
TGGCAGTCCAAACAGTCCTGGAGTAACTTCTGGAACTGCGCAAGACACCCTGTTGGCACAATACAACAACTTGGAGCAAGTAGCAGAAATTTTTGCATCAAATCCAGAGCAAATTGCAGCTATTATTGTGGAGCCGGTTGCCGGAAATATGGGGTGTGTTTTGCCTCAAGAAGGCTTTTTGGAAGGCTTACGGCAATTGTGCGACAACCATGGAACAGTTCTTATTTTTGATGAGGTGATGACTGGGTTTCGACTTGCGCCTGGTGGTGCGCAAGAACGCTTAGGCGTACGTGCCGATATGGTTACTTATGGGAAAGTAATTGGAGGTGGATTGCCTGTTGGGGCATTTGCTGCTCGTAAAGAAATCATGGCGTTTTTGGCACCTGTGGGACCCGTATATCAAGCAGGAACGCTGAGTGGAAACCCCTTAGCCATGACGGCAGGATTGACCATGCTGGAACTTTTAGCGAATACCCCCGAAACCTACACCCGTCTTGATGCGAAAACAGCGTACTTGCACCGCGAAATGGTTCCATTTTTGGAGCAAAAAGGAATGCCGTATCATATCAACCGATTGGGTTCTATGATATCACTTCATTTTACGGATACCCCCGTGGTGGATTTTGACACTGCTTCAAAAGGTAACAATACGTATTTTAAAAACTACTTTCATGGTATGTTACAACATGGCGTGTATCTGCCACCAAGTGCATTTGAGAGTTATTTCTTAAATGATGCCATTAGCCAGAGCGACCTTGATGCTACTCTTGAGGCATTTCTTCAGACATTAAAGCAGCTTTAGTTTTTTTTTTTAATTTAGCGATCGTTTAGCCCTAAAAATCACTTTAAATCAAGATTAACCTACTTGGCGCCTTCAACAGTTTTCTCTTTCTTTAGAGCTTTTTTTTGTCTTAAACGAAGATGTTTATGGCATAAATGTTGTGGCTAAGCGTTAGTTTAAACAACCTTTAATAATTTGTAATTCAATACCATGAAAAAAAACCTAATCTATCTATTAACCTTCCTACTTATTTTTTATTCCTGTACTTCAGATGATGAGGTCGTAACTCCCCCATCGCTAAAAAAGGAAACACTTGTTGAGTCAAAAGTGGTCAAAAAGATTAGTAGTGCCGAAGTAACAGCTATTTATAAAGCACTAACAAAAGATTTGCCTCAAGACAAAGTGCCTCCAGTTACGCTTGGAGGTGTTACCGTATATAAATTGACATACAAGACAAGTTATCCTGGTAAGAATGATAAAATCCTTGCGTCGGGAGCATTGGTTGTTCCAGATAACATCCCGAATAATCACATTGTTTCTTACCAACATGGAACGATTACTGACGCAAAAGAAATACCTTCTTTATTTGCGAGCACAAAACAAAATAATTTCATTGCTGTTTTAAGTGCGTTTGGTTTCTACGTTTCCGTTCCTGATTATTTAGGATACGGGGATAGTTCAAGTGAATTTCATTTGTATGAGCATGGAGCGAGCTTGGCATCGTCTTCTTATGATATGCTGTTAGCCTCTAGAGAATTTTTGTTTTCTGAAAAGCGTAATGTGGGAAATAAATTATTCTTATCGGGATATTCTGAGGGGGGCTATGCCACTATGGCTTTACATCAACATATTGAACAAGAAGGTAAATTAACAGTAACTGCAAGCGCACCTGGCGCAGGAGCGTATAATAAATCAAATTTTGCGGTAGAGGTGCTTTTAAAAAATGAGGATTTGCCGTTTATTCCAAGTTATTTATGGGTTTTGGCTACCTATAACTATGTTTATGGTATTAATAAACCATGGTCATATTATCTTAATGAACCCCATGCATCCGCTATTGATGTTAAAAACCCTTTGAGTGTTTTTGAAGCGAAAATAAGTATGAATCCTAGCAAATTGTTTACGCAAACCTTTCGTGATGAAGTGCTAAATAAAAAAGACACTCCTTTTAATAAAGCCTTAAAAGATAATGATCGTTTTGATTGGAAAGCAGATGCCCCTGTAAAGCTTTATTATGGAACGGCAGACAATTATGTATTCCCTTCTAATTCTACCACAGCGTATACAGCAATGAAAGCAAAAGGCAGTACTGTTGAGTTAGTTCCTTTTAAGGATAAAGATCATTTTACAGCAGCTGATAGCTACGGTATGAGTGTATTATTATCATTTTTTGCGCAGAAGTAACCGTTAAAACATACAATGGTCACTTGGTGTATTGCCTTTAGGTAGTAACGTCAAATAAAAAACCTCGAATTTTAATATTCGAGGTTTTTTTGTACTTTTTATAAAATGTGTATGCTAGCTAGGGTTTAAAATAGTATCAATTCTAACTAAAGATTCTTGTAAATGATAGCGTGTATTTTGGTCGGTAATATTTGGTAAACTTTTGTCAATAGCAGCTTTGAGATTTACCAATTGCGCCCTACTTACGGCCCGTATATCCGATTGGCTTACCAAAACACGTGTTTGATTACTATAGCTTCTTGCAAAACCTTCAAGTGGTTCCTGACTTTCCGTCATTAAGTATTCCAATCTATCTATATATGCACGTTGTAAGTTTCGGCGGTACACGTCTATGCTGATATTGCTATACAACTCTGCCCAAATGCCTTTGCGCAACTCGGTCATCATTTGCGTAAGTGAATAGGCCTCATCGCCATTAAGTGCTTCGTTTTCAGACATACGTGCCATGCGGTCGAAGCTCAACAGACGGTTTAGTGTTTCGGTTTGTGTGCGACGCATGCGGTCTAACGCCCCTGCAAACTCGATTTTGTTAAAGATATTTTTGTCCAGCATCCAATAGGGTGTTGCAAACAATTCGTCTTGCAAAAATTGCAAACAGGCTTTTTGGTGTGCTTTATCTACATGGGTATAAACGGCACCTGCTTGATCGTAGGTTTTATAGTATTCATACACACCACCCATATTTGCTGCTACGTGTCCCATATAACGGTTAAATTGGCTGAGTACTTGATTGTATAAATCCTGCAAATCTTGATAGTCTTTGCCATCTTCGGCTGTCCACTCAATAAGGTTTGGTACGATGCGTTTTAGGTTAGCAATACCGTATGTGCTCGCTTTAATGGCATCGTCGCCTAGGTCTTCCGTTTGAGAGCTTGGGTCTATGGGGTTTCCAAACTGCTGACTTCCAAAACGATACATTGGATCATCTTGATGCGCTAAAATCCATTGGTCTAGGGTTTCTTTTTCATCTTCTGCAGTTGCCGCTGAAGGAATAGGGCGGTAGCCCCAACGCACCGAGTGAATATCGTACGTGCCAATATCAGGCATTAGGGAAACATCGCCATCTCCAGGTTGCGCTACGTAGTTAAAACGCGCATAATCCATAATAGAAGGTGCTGTACCATATTTTTTGGTAAACGAGGGCGAACGCAACGAATCTACAGGATAGGCAACGCTGCTCCCCATATTGTGTGGCAGTCCGATGGTGTGTCCAACCTCGTGTGCAGACACAAATCGAATCAATCGACCCATGATTTCGTCTTTAAATTCCACCCCACGTGCTTCGGGGTTTATGGCAGCGGTTTGCACAAAAAACCAGTTCCGCAGCAAGGTCATTACGTTGTGATACCAATTGATGTCAGACTCTAAAATTTCGCCAGAGCGGGGATCACTTACATGTGGTCCGTTGGCATTTGGAATGGGAGATGCTAAATAGCGTACTACCGAATAACGCACGTCCTCGGGACTCCAGTCGGGGTCTTCTTCGGGAGTTGGCGGGTCTTTGGCAATAATGGCGTTTTTAAACCCAGCTGCTTCAAAAGCCACTTGCCAATCTTCGATACCCTGCTTTAGGTAAGGAATCCATTTTTTGGGTGTAGCCCTGTCAATATAATAGACAATCGGTTTTTTTGGTTCTACCAATTCGCCACGCTCAAATTTTTCTATGTCTTCGTCTTTAACTTCTAGACGCCAACGATCTAAATAACGTACCGTCTTGCTCTTTTGTACGTCTAAACCGTAATCGGTTTGCCCACGTGAAAACCACCCCATACGTTCGTCAAAATAGCGCCTACGCATAGGCTCTTCGGGCAGCAAAATCATGGAGTTACTCATCTCTAAAGTAATAGAACCTGTGCTCGAATTTGATGGCGGTTCACTGGAATTATAGGTTTTTATATGTCTTGCCTCAACGTTTAGGGGATAACTTTTTAGGGTGTTGATAAACGAGCGTGAGTTGTCTAAACTTGAAATTTTATAGGTTTTCCGGCGAGATTGTGGAAAGCCAATGGCTTTGACATCTTCCTCAAATAATTTGTTCACTTGTATGACAGTAGAAACTGAATCTTTCCCAATAGCTTTAATATCAAAACGGTACAGTATGGGTTCAAAATTGGAGTTAACTACTGCTTCGTGGATAGGAAGCGAGTCTGCTGCGACCACTTCGTGTGAAACCACACGCAACAACACTTTTTTAGCGTCTTTTTCCCAGCGCAGTACTTGGGTGTTTTGTTTGCCACCACCAAAACCAATTCCCGAAGCAGTTTTGGCAATTCGAGTTACCATTAGCATTTCACGTCCGAATAGCGAATCTGGGATTTCGTAGAAATAATCATCTTCCACTTGATGTATATCAAAAAGTCCGGCATCGGAAATAGCTTTTTTGGTAATGACTTTGTCATAGGGTTTTATTCCGTTTTTGTCCTCTTTTTCGGGCTTTGGTAATTCGGTTTTAGCAGGTGTCTTTTTCTTTTTAAATAGTTTGGGAATTTGTGCATTTCCTTGCGTAGTGAAACACAATAGCAGCAATATTTGTACGAATAGTTTCATAGTTCAGTATTAACGAGTTAAAGTTAATTAATTTTTAATTTATTTAAATATAAATACGAAAAATATTAATAATATTACGAAAATCGCATTAAAAATTAAATTATTTTGGAAAAATAAAAATAATTAACTTAATTTGGGGTGAACAAATCTTATTAGTTATGAAATCTATTTATATGCTCTTTGCGCTTTATTGCGCCTTTACACTTCAAGCCCAAGAGCAATACCTTGATAAGTTACCTGACAATCCCGAATCAGGAAAATGTTATGCAAAATGTATCGTCCCCGACGAGTTTGATATTGAAACCATTCGTGTTCTCGAAGTTCCTGCACACAAAACCCTGCAAGTAGTTCCCGCCGAATATAAAACGGTGCGTGATGAAGTAGTGGTAAAACCTGCTTCCAAGAAGTATGCATTTGTACCAGCTACCTTTACTACTGTTGTAGATACATTTTGGATTGAGGAACCGTACAACAAACAGCATCCAACTAAAGCTGTTTTTGCCGACGATTACGAAGAAGTAGAAGTAAAGGCAAAATCTGGCAAATGGGTGGCTGGAGAAAACCCGGATTGTCCTTCCATTGACCCGAACGACTGTCGTATTTTTCATTATCGTGAAGACCCAGCAATTATACGCTCTGTTCCCGTTAAAAAGTTGGTTACCCCTGCGCGTAGCTCAACCAAGCAAGTTGGCGGAAAATACAAATTGGTTAAACGTCAGGTGATAGCCACGCCTGCCCGTACTGATGAAATTCCAATTCCTGAGGTTAAGGAGGTAGTTGAGCGCCGTGTCTTGGTAAAAGATGAAACTACCCGTGAGGTAGATGTGCCAGCAAAATACACAACAGTAGAAAAACGTATCGTAACCAAAAAAGGCGGTATGACCGCATGGCGAGAAGTGCCCTGTACGCTTCCAAAGGAAGCCATTATTTTACCTATAAATTACGAGTTGGGAAGTGCGCGACTAACTGCTAAATCTAAATCCATTATTGACAAACATATTTTGCCAAAACTTAGAGAAAGTAAAAATGCTGTTGTAGAGGTAGGTTCGCATACTGACTCCAGAGGTAGTTTGTCTTCAAATCAAGATTTATCGGAACTTCGTTCTAAGTCAGTGGTGGAATATTTAAATCAAAAAGGGATAAAAACCTCTCGAATGATAGCCGTTGGCTATGGCGAATCTCGTTTACTTAACGATTGCAAAGACGGTGTAGATTGTTCTGAAAGCAAACATGCCAAAAACCGAAGAACCGAATTTAAATTCTTTTAAATCAGCGGAGTATAGCCACTAAAACTTAATCTAAAGAATGTGAACGTTTTTTTTCAAGTAGGGAATAAAAATTTAGTAATTATGAAATCTATTTATACACTTTTTTCACTGTTTTGCGTTGTTGTCATTCAAGCTCAAGACCAATATATGGGTGAACTACCCGATAACCCTGAACCCGGGAAGTGTTATGTAAAGCAGACAATACCCGATGAGTTCGAGTTGAAAACATTCAAAGTTCTTGAAGTTCCTGCACACAAAACCTTGCAAGTAATTCCAGCTGAATATAAAATTGTTCGTGATGAAGTTGTAGTGAAACCCGCAACTAAAAGTTACAAATATGTCCCAGCAACATATGATACTACAATTGATACCGTTTGGATAGAGGAGCCCTACAATAAGGTCGTAACTTCAAAAGCTGTTTTTGAAGATGACTATGAAGAAATTGAGCTTAAGGGAAAGTCTGGAAAGTGGGTGGTTGAGCAAGATCCCGATTGTTTGTCAGCTAATCCCGATGATTGTCGTGTTTATCATTTCCGTGAAATACCAGCTGTTGTAGATAAAATCCCTGTTAAGAAATTGTTTGTACCTGCAAGAACAAATACTAAAAGGATTGGAGGAAAACACAAATTGATAAAGCGTCAAGTTCTGCTAACGCCTGCTCGTACAGAAGAAGTTCTTATTCCCGAAGAAAAAGAGATCGTTGAGCGCCGTGTATTGGTAAAAGATGAAGTTACTACAGAGATAGATGTTCCAGCAAAATACAGAACGGTAGAAAAGCGGGTAATTACAAAAAAAGGGGGCATAATTTGGAAAGAAGTGCCATGTAAATCTAAAAAAAATGAGGTAGTAGTTTTACCCATAAACTTTAGTTTTGGTAGCCCCAAACTGACGGATGAGTCTAAATCTAGTATTGATTTACATATTTTGTCAAAACTTCTCGAAAATGATAAGTTGAATGTTTTAGTGGGGTCGCACACAGATTCTAGAGGTGACATGCTTTCTAATCAAGATTTGTCCGAGCGTCGTTCTAAGTCAGTGGTGGAATACCTAAACCAGAAAGGCATAAAAACCTCTCGAATGATAGCCGTTGGTTATGGTGAAGCGAGTTTGTTAAACAATTGTGAGGATGGAGTGGATTGCTCTGAAAGTGAACACGCTAAAAACCGAAGAACCGAATTTAAATTTTTTTAAATCAGCGGAGTACAGCCACTAAAGCCTCATCGGTCTTCTTCACTTCGATAACCGATTTGCTTGTAAGACCTTTGATGGCTTTGTCCCACTTTTTATTGCTGAGCCCTGCTTGTTCCTTTATTGTTTTCAGAACGGCAGGGTTTTCTTTTTGTAGTAGTTCAACAATAGTTTGTTCTTCAGCAGTTAAGGTGGGTCCTTTTTTCTCCGGGCGCATTTGTGGAAAAAACAGTACCTCTTGAATTGAGCTGTTGTTGGTGAGTAACATCGTTAGGCGGTCAATGCCAATGCCAATACCTGAAGTTGGAGGCATCCCGTATTCTAGCGCACGCAAGAAATCTTGGTCAATAAACATTGCTTCATCATCGCCTTTTTCCGATAATGCCATTTGGTCCTCAAAGCGTTCACGTTGGTCAATAGGATCATTCAATTCCGTATAGGCATTTGCCAATTCTTTTCCATTTACCATCAATTCAAAGCGTTCCGTTAGTCCGGGTTTGCTCCGGTGGGCTTTGGTGAGCGGACTCATTTCTTTGGGGTAGTCCGTAATAAAGGTTGGTTGAACGTAATGATGCTCACACAATTCACCGAATAATTCATCAATGAGTTTTCCTTTACCCATAGTTTCATCCACTTCTAAACCTAAGTTTTGCGTAGTTTTACGCAACGCATCTTCATCCATTTCTGAAACATCAACACCCGTATGTTCTTTGATGGCATCCAAAATGGGAACCCGTGGATAGGGCGCTTTAAAGTCAATACTATGTTCTCCGACTTGAACGGATGAAGTTCCGTTAGCAGCCACAGCAACTTCTTCCAGCAGGGATTCGGTCATTTCCATCATCCAATGATAGTCTTTGTATGCCACATAGAGTTCCATCACGGTGAACTCAGGATTATGGGTTTTGTCCATGCCTTCGTTGCGGAAGTCTTTGGCAAATTCATATACCCCATCAAATCCACCGACAATAAGACGTTTTAGGTACAATTCGTTGGCGATGCGTAAATACAGCGGAATATTCAGCGCATTGTGATGCGTAACAAACGGCCGTGCTGCTGCACCTCCAGGTATGGGTTGTAAAATAGGCGTTTCTACCTCCAAATAGCCACGGTCATTAAAAAACGAACGCATGGTATTTGTGATTTTCGTACGCTTTACAAAAGCATCTTTAACCTGCGGATTTACAATCAAATCGACATAGCGCATACGGTAGCGTTGCTCGGGATCAGTGAAAGCGTCATAGGTGTTACCCTCGGCATCCACTTTGGGCAGGGGTAATGGGCGCAGTGATTTACTCAACACAAAAAGCTTGTGTGCCTCAACGGTTTTTTCACCTACTTGCGTGGTGAATAGCCGTCCTTCAACCCCTATAATATCACCAATGTCTAAGAGTTTTTTATAGACATCATTGTAAAGGGATTTATCTTCTTCAGGACACAAAACATCTCTGTTAAAATACAATTGCACTCTTCCTGTAGCATCTTGGAGTTCGGCAAAACTTGCCTTGCCCTGTACACGTCTGGACATCAACCTTCCTGCCAGTCGGACTGTGGCATTTTCTTCAAATTTTTCAGCGACATCCTTGGCGTAATGTGAAGTGGTAAACGCTTCGGCAGGGTAAGGGTCTATGCCCAATTCGCGCAGTTTGGTTAATTTTTCTCTGCGGACAAGTTCTTGTTCTGATAATTCGTGCATACCAATTTTTTCTGTAGCAAAGATAACCAATGCGTGTGAGTTCTCAAGAACGTCCGAATTTGTATCTTTGAATCCATATGAGCTTATTTAGAGTTTTACTTGCAATTCTGTTTCCACCTCTGGCGGTGATCGATAGGGGCTGTGGTTCTGTGCTTATTGTTTTCTTGCTTACACTCTGCGCTTGGGTACCCGGTGTTATTGGTGCTTTGATAATTCTCAATCGACCATTCTATTATGAGCCCTAAACCCATTGTTAAGGTTCGACAATTGGGCTTGGCAGCCTATGATGCTGTTACTGAACTACAACAAGAATTGTTTCAACAAACCATCGACCAAAAAATTCATAACCGGAGAAATCCTGAGACACAAGTAGTGACCGAAAACCACTTGCTTTTTGTGGAGCACCCACACGTGTATACCCTTGGCAAAAGCGGTGACGAAAATAATTTGCTCGTTACTAACGAAGTCCTTGCTGAAAAAGGTGTTCGTTTTTATCCAACAAACCGGGGTGGTGATATTACCTATCACGGACCGGGGCAATTGGTAGGCTATCCCATTTTGGATTTGGATTGTTTCTTCACCGATATTCATAAATACCTAAGATTGTTGGAAGAATGCATCATTGCCACACTTGCCGATTACGGTATTTTGGCAGGGCGCAGCAAAGGGGAAACAGGCGTTTGGTTAGATGCTGAGGGAGAGAATCCACGTAAAATTTGCGCTATGGGTATTCGCACCAGTCGGTGGGTAACCATGCACGGATTTGCCTTAAATGTAAATACCGATTTATCTTTTTTTGATTATATCATTCCCTGTGGAATTCGTAATAAAGGGGTTACCTCGATGCAAAGAGAATTAGGGAAAACAGTTGATTTGAAAGAAGTCAGCGAAAAATTCAAACAACACTTTGCGCGCCATTTTGAAGCTACAATTCGTTAGGGTATTCGATAAAAACGCAGCTCTTTTTTGTTGTTTCTCGCTGCCAAATAAATAGCCGAACCCGCTGAACCTTGCCCCAACATTGCCCAACGTTCCCCCGAGACGGGGAAGCTATCCAAAAGTTTGGCGTCTCTGTTAAAGACGTATGCTTTTCCGGACTGATTATCCCAAATAAGAATGTAGGTGCGGTTGTTTAGCACCTGAATCTGTGGCGGTGCATAAACCCCAAAATCCAATTCTACCAATTGGTTGTTGATGGTAATTTTATTCTCGGTTTGGGTAACTAAGGTGTTTTTATTTGCGGCTAGCGTATAGCGTGTTTCAAATGGAAGTGCCGTTTTGGTGATTTTCCCTGAGGTACTGATTTGCACCAATCTGTTTTTGTTGTCAATACTCACAAAACCACTTTGATAGGGGTAAATATCTTGGGTGAATTTTAGTTCACTAGGAATTTTGATACGGGTACTTCCTGTGCGGTGTAAGAGTTCTCCATTACCCGATTTGTACACGAGCGCAATATAGTCACGGTTTCCAATACGAATATGTTTTGGCGCATGCGCTAAAGAACCTGAGAGTTTTGTTTTGCGCCACCCACTAACTTTTTTCATGCGATTGTCATACATGGTAAGCGTTTTTCCTGTGGAGAGTACCATGCGGTAATCGCGCTGGTTGTCGTAATCAAAAATGCCAAGGGTGCTGCTGGAATCCATCCCCGATTTTGTAAACCCACGTACAGGCTTGCCGTTTCTGTCCAAAACCTGGAAACTTTTGGTTGTCGTAAAAGCAAGTTGAAGGCGTTTGTTTCGATATAAATCTACTTGAATTATGTTACCTAAAATAGCCCCGTCAAGTTGTTTTTTCCATAGAATTTTCCCCGAGGCATTTAGTAAATACAGATGGTCTTCCTCATCTTGAATCACCCATTCCAATTCTTGGGTATTGTGATTTTTTACCGCATAAGGTCCCCAAGTAATAGGCGTGTCAAAAGTTGCCGTGCCGGCATTTTCAACACTTTGCGTTGTACTGCCACTTTCACCAGGTTGTTGCAAACTCAGGGTGACATAAAACACCTCGCCTTCAACTGTACCTACATAATCGGCTTGGCGAAATGCACCAAAATCGGTTTTAGCTATAGCAGGCAGCGACTTTTTAAGGTCGTTCTCAAAATAGGCAGGAGCAGCCCATGTCCACAAACTACTACGGCGCGGAAGATTTTTGGCGTAGCTCGTAAAATGGGGGTTATTGGCAAGCACATCGTCTTTTTCTAGGGCAAGTAGCGCAGACTCCATTACCACCTTTGAAGTACCTAGATAGATATGTTCATTTATGTACGTTGCATGTGTGTAGGTACCTTTTTTTATCAGGGGCGTTAAAATATGTGTCTTTTGATTTTCGGTTGTAAATTCAAATAGGGTTTGCCCGCCAATAGTATATTGTGTATTCGATTGTCTAGCAATTTTGTTAGTGATTTCCTCGATCTCTTCTCCCGATTTTATCACCACAACGGTATCATTTCCCAATTCCAATTGGGCTATCTGCGTGGCACCAATTAACAGGGAGTCCAAAGAAGTTTCTGGTAAGTTGTGTGCTACTTGGAAGCGTTTGGATATTTTGACAAATGATGCATAATCAAAAGCAAAAGCTTGAACACTTTTTACACTACTTGGAATATGCGCAGCCAAATCTTGCAGGCGACTCACCTGATTTTTTAGGGGTGATATATGTGATGCATCATTTGCGGGCAATACTGCATAGGCACGAATCGAAAGGCCGTTTGTATTCACATTGGGTACAAAAGCCGTCCATGTACTCCATTCGCTCCACGGCACGGGAGTAGCATCTGTAAAAAGCGAATTGAAAAAAGGGGCAATGTTTTTATGTGCAAAAAGGGTATGTTTTTCTTTGGTGTTGGTGTAGAGTTTTTCCAGTTCGGAGTCAATACTATTGGGTGCTTTGCGCAGGCGGATGCTTTGTTCCACCAAAAGTTTGCTTGGCGAATAGATATGTAAACTGTCCCATGTGGCGTAAAAGCTTGTCGGATTGGTCTTTAGTTGAAGCAATGGGGTGTTGGCATATATTAAGGTGTCTGCCAAAATGGAGTCAATAAGTGTGGGTTTTTGATGGGTAATCCACAAATGTGAAAGGTTGTCTTTCCCTTCGGGATGAAAACTCAACTGTCCGCTGGTTTCTTGTTCTAGCGCATTGATTTGCGTAAAAAATTCGGGGAATATAGCGGTTAACGATTTTGCCGCAGTATGCTTGCTCTCAATTTCTTGTAACGATTCAAACGATTCACTTTTGACGACCAACAAAGCGTTATTAGGAAGGTAGCTAAGTAGCGAGTCCGAAGTGGTTTGTTTTTGTTGGCAGGCACTTAAAAAAATGCACATCGCTAGGAGCAACAATCGTTTCATGGTACAAATTTATAAATCTAACGAGAGTTGTTTAGGGTAAAGCGCAAAAGTTTTTCGGTGTATATCAACAGCCCCGTGTTTTTGGATGGCTTCACGGTGTTTGGGGGTGGGATAGCCTTTGTTGGTGTCCCAACCGTAATGCGGATGCTTTTGATGTTGTGCGAGCATAATGTCGTCACGGGTGGTTTTTGCTAAAATAGAGGCTGCAGCAATATTTAAAAATTTAGCATCTCCGCCTACAATACAATGGTGCGGAATGTTTTGGTAGGGCTTGAATTTGTTGCCGTCCACCAATATAGTTTCGGGGACAAGTGCCATGTTGGCAATGGCTAACTGCATGGCTTCAATGGAAGCGTTTAGGATGTTGATTTCATCAATTCGGGTATGGGAAACATGTGCAATGCCATATGCCAAGGCAACGGCTTTGATTTCCTCGCGCAGCGCACAGCGTTGTTTGGCGGTAAGTTTTTTAGAATCGGTGAGTAGCGGATGTGTGTAGTTTTTGGGGAGGATTACAGCAGCAGCGGTAACGGGTCCTGCCAAACAGCCACGTCCGGCTTCGTCGGTGCCACACTCTAGGGTTTGCGTAAGTTGTGTTTGCATACAGGGTTAAAAGTACAAAACCTTGCGCTATGAAGTTAAGGCTTACCCTCTGTGATTTTATTTTATTTCAGGAATTTCAAGCTGTTTGCAAATTTTCTTACACAGCAAATTTGATAGCTCCCGATGCCTTCCAACAGCAGATTGCTTTTGATTCGTTTGGTTTTTATAAATAGAATGATTGCCACCTTCTCTAAGCAAAACACAATTGTACTTTTTAAGGTGCTTGATAAAGTTATTCCGTTTCATACAACCTCAAGTTGCTCTCGAATAACTTTTTTCCCTTTGTTGTTAAACGCTACGGTTTCGCGGTTATTATCTAGCAAGAGATGTAGTGCATCCAGCAAGTTTGACTTTACTTCACTTACCGTTTTTCCTTGCGATAGCACTTCGGGGAACTCTTCTAATTGCCCAACAAACCAACCGTCATCCGATTTTTCGATAAGTGCTGTAAGCGTCATGTTGTAATTTTTATTAAAAATTAAAAATTTTAAAATATGTATGTATTTATGGAAACCTTGTTTTATTGTAAGAAATTAGCTAGTAGGTGCCAAACCTCTTTATTTTAGATAGATTTCGCCAACTAAATACAATTTACATTGCCCGCCAATTTCAACTCTGTCGTTTACATAATTACATGTTAAATAGCCCATTCGTTTGGATAGTTGTTTCGCTGTTAATTTATTTTTGCCAAGTTCTTTAGACCAGTATGGAATTAAGGTAGTATGCGCCGAACCGGTAACCAGGTCTTCGTCTATCCCTGATTGTGGTGCAAAAAATCGTGACACAAAATCAACATCACTTCCTTTGGCTGTAACAATTACTCCACGACAGTTAAGCTTCGAAATCGCACCAAAGGATGGCACAATAGCTTTTATGTCTTCCTCTTTTTCAAATTCTAACATATAGTCTGTTTTGCCTTTTAGGGCACGTTTAGGTTTCCTATCAAAGCAGTCAAGTATGTTTTTGGATATTTCTAGGGGTTCAAGTACATCACATGGAAAATTTAGCGTTAAAAGCTCTCCATGCTTAGAAACGGCTAGTGTTCCACTTCTAGGAGAATAAAAAGAAATACGTTCCTCTTTGTAATGTTTAAGATTGAACAAAACAAAAGCCGCTGCCAATGTTGCGTGTCCGCAAAGGTCAATTTCAGTGGTTGGGGTAAACCAGCGTATGTGATATTGATTTTCTTGCCTTACATAAAATGCCGTTTCAGCAAGATTATTTTCCATTGCTATTATCTGTAAAATGTCATCATCTAGCCATTTGTCTAGAGGGCAAACAGCAGCTGGGTTTCCCGAAAATACCCTATCTGTAAATGCATCTATTTGATATATGTTGAATTTCATTTTTTTGTTTATCGTTTTGGGATATTAGCGGTTTATGTAATTCATTAAGATAGACACGCGTTGCAAACCTGTCTGCCGATAAGGCAGGCGCGCGCCAGCGAGGAGAACTTTCATAATTAAGCTAGAACTAGCAATTAATTTTATACGTTGTTGGGCATAGTTTTTTAATTTTCAATCCAGCTATAAAATTTGATATTATTCCAACTATAAATTGAAATTGTAACTCCAGAATTTTCTTCGATATTATGTGAAGAATAATCATTCAAAATGTCATCTAAACTGTTAAATTCGACTAAATCTGTGTATTTATAATATTTAGAAGGGTGATTGACCCAATTTCCATCAGTTGTTTCTGGGTAAGGTATTCTCCCTTCTCCTTCAAAGTCAAATTCTATGAAGTCAGGATTTTGTTCTATAATCGCTGAAAAATCTGTGTAGATGTTTGTATTAGTTGTATTAGTTCCACAAACATATGCAAATGAATTTTCAGGAATTCTAAAAGTTTTGTTGTACAACGAGGTTGTGAAGTTGTTTTCGATAAGTGTTAAAGATATTTTCTGCTGATTAATGTCTATTGAATATTTATCAATTGTATTTCCATTTATAAAAGTTACTTTATTTGTGTTTAGAGGTAAGTCAATATAAGAAATGGCAGGTCCAAGTGCGGTTAAACAAATTTCTGGTTCAATTATTTTATCAAACCTTATAATTAGTTCATTTCCCTTTGTAAATTCGGTTGTAGATAAAATATAGTTTACACAAGGAAAAATTTCAGAACTGATTAATTTTAGTTTTAAAACAGGCTCTTGAGCTTCGTTAGTTGTATATACTTCCTCTGCCATAAAATTTATTTCTGTATCAATTGAGTTCTCAATTATATATTTTGCATAATCGGAATCATTTATAACATCATCATTGTCAGAATTACAACCTAAAAAAGCAAATCCAATTAAAGTGAAGATTAATATTTTTTTCATAACATTTATTTATAGATTAAATGCAAATTTTTCCATTTGGTTGCATCAAATTATGCCCAACTTGTTTATATCCGCATAATTGTGTTTATTTCTCGTATGCGTTTCACAACAAACACCCACACAATACACTTATTTCCAGCGGATTACAAATCTGATACACCGCCTAAGCACAAAACACATTTGCGAGAGCATTTATCGCCCTAACCCCAAAAAAGTAAAAAGGAAAAGCGTAGGCGTTCAATCAAACAAGTTTGGGATTTGTTATGCACTAAATTAACAAAAAAATGCATTCTTCCGAACCGTATAGGGTTTGGCTGAAATCAATACCTTTACCCCAAAGAATTTTAAGTGCTTCAAAAAGTATTTTTTTTAGCGTTTTCGGCGGTAGTGTTGGCACAGCCCAATCTTTCGTTGGATTCATTGCCTTCCAATGTAAAGCCCTACCAAAAACAACTTAAAGGAGTTGCAGATAGTATTTCCCTAGCATCAGCGGGTAAAAAAGCAAGGATTACGGACTACCTTATCATTTCCCAATCGCGCGACACAACTCATGTGGATACCACGCTTACTATGGCAAAGTATTACAGGTTTAACAGCCAACGCCAAGACAATTTTGCTTTTGTTTCGCTCAACAATTCGGGGCAGGCGCTTAATCCGCTATCATTAGAAACATGGCAAAACAGCACTGCGCCAAGTGCCGGATTTCGCACTAAAGAAAGCCAGCGATTTTTACCGCATCAAATGGCGTATTACCATGTGCCAACACCACTTTCGGAGGTGTTTTACAAAAGCACCCAATCGCAGGGGCAGTCCACCGACGCATTGATAACCGCCAATATTCACCCAAGGCTAAACTACGCCATTGGTTACCGTGGGCATCGGTCGTTGGGGAAGTACCAGCATCAAATTTCGGGCAGAAGCCAGTTGCGGTTTACTACACGCTATGAAAACCCAAATGGGCGGTATCGCTTGCGTTTGCAAATTGCCAATCAGAAAATTGAGCAACAAGAAAATGGCGGTTTAGATGCAGCCTCTATCGAGGATTTTGAATCGGGTAGCGATGAATTTTATGACCGTGAACGTTTAGGTGTTTTATATGAAAACGCCACCAACCATTTTACAGGTAAATTTTATTTGCTAGAGCAAGATTATTTGGTGTTGCACACGCAAGATTCAATCAAAATCCCACGTTTACGTGTGGGTTACCGAGCACAAACCAATCATCAAGATCACCATTTTATACAAAGTCAGGTGTTCTCAGCATATGGAGCATTGGTTGATGGTGTCTCCAAACCCTTTGATCATTACCATTATAGTCTTCGGCAATTTGATGCCTATGCCATTGTGACTAACCCATTGGTAGGTTGGCTAAACGCTTATGCACTCCATCACAAGTATGCATTTACAGAAATGCACAACAGTAGCAGCACTATTGTAAAAGAGGATGCGTATTCGGTGGGTGGATCGTGGCGTAAAGATTTTGGGGGATTTCGTTTTCGCACCGATGCTGAACTTGCCCTTAGCGGAAACCGTGTTGGGAATTTTATAAACGCTGAAATCGTACTGCCTAAAATTGCCAATAGCGAACTTACTACAGGTATCCGTATTCAAGAACAACATCCTGGGTTTGCTTTTGAACGTTTTACAAGTACGTATGCCGATTACCAATGGGAGGCTTCTCCTAAAATGGAGCAACGCACCTCGCTTTACGGAAAACTTGCACATCCCAAGCTTGGTACCTTGTCGGTAACGGCAACCAACATCAACCATCACGCCTATTTTTTACAGGCAGAAGCCGATACACTTTTGGTTGCACCAACACAGTCTAAGGATGCTATTAACCTTTTGCAATTGGATTGGGAGGGGGGGCTCAAGTGGCGGGTGTTTCGTTGGGACACCAAATTACGAGCGCAAAATGTCAGCGGCAATTCCGAAGCAATGCCATTGCCTAATTTTATAGGTCGAACCGCTTTGTATTACGAAGATCACTGGTTTGCTAAAGCTATGTTTTTGCACCTTGGTGTAAGTGCACATTATTTTTCACGTTTTAACATGCGTGCCTATCATCCGATACTTTCCGAATTTGTTGTACAGCCGCATCAAGAGCTCGGTGGCTACCCTGTGGTGAATGCCTTTTTTAATGCTAAAATCAGACAAACACGCCTGTTTTTGGTGGTAGAGCACGTTAACGCTAATCGTAAAGCACCCAACTATTATGCTGCACCAGGCTATCCGTATCGCGACTTACTAGTTCGCTTTGGACTGGTATGGAATTTCTTTCAGTAAATTAATTTGAGGGTAAATCGCCACCTTCTTTAATAGGAAGGTTAGACGACCCCATTAAATAGGCATCTACGTGGTGTGCGGCTTCGCGACCCTCCGAAATTGCCCAAACAATCAACGACTGTCCACGGCGCATATCACCTGCAGTAAATACGTGTGGTACGTTGGTTTGGTATTTTTCGTTGCCTTTCACATTTGAACGCTCGTCTTGATCTAAGCCCAATTGCTCGGCTAGTGTGGGCTCAGGCCCAGTAAAACCAAGCGCTAGCAGCGCCAATTCACAGGGCCACTCTTGCACAGAATTTGGTTCTTCCACTAGGGTTGGTCTTCCGCCATTCTCGCTTTTTTCCCAACGTACGTTTACTGTTTTTAGTGCTTTTAGGTGCCCATTGTCATCAGCAACAAATTCTTTGGTCAAGATACTCCACTCTCTATGACTTCCTTCCTCATGTGAAGAAGTCGTTTTGAGTTTGAAGGGCCAAAAGGGCCAAGGGTGGTCTTCGGTACGTGTTTCCGAAGGCTTAGGCATAATTTCAAAATTGGTTACACTTTTTGCCCCCTGACGGTTTGACGTACCAATACAATCTGAACCGGTATCTCCACCACCAATTACAACAACATTTTTCCCTGCTGCGTGAAGTGCATTATCTACTTCTGTAAGCCCATCAACCCAGCGGTTGCTTTTGGGCAAGAAATCCATGGCTTGCACAACACCAGGTAAGTCGGCTCCCGGAATGGGTAGCCTTCGACGAATGGTTGCGCCCCCACAAAGTACCACCGCATCAAAAGCATTGAGTTCTTCAATAGGCATGTTTTTGCCAACCTCAACGCCCGTTTTGAATTGAATACCTTCTTCTTCCAAAATGGCCAAACGACGGTCAATAACGTTTTTTTCCATTTTAAAATCAGGAATCCCGTAGCGTAACAATCCGCCAATTTTTTCGTCGCGTTCAAAAACGGTTACCGTGTGTCCGGCACGATTTAACTGTTGTGCAGCAGCAAGACCGGCAGGCCCTGATCCCACAACGGCAACGGTTTTTCCGGTACGTTGTGCAGGTGGATTAGCCTTAATCCAACCTTCTTTAAATCCGCGCTCTACGATGTATTTTTCAATCATTTCGATAGAAACGGGTGGATTAATGATACCTAAAACACAAGCTGCCTCACATGGAGCAGGGCAGAGTCTTCCTGTAAACTCAGGGAAGTTGTTCGTGGAATGTAAAATGCGTAATGCTTTTTGCCACTCGTTACGATACACAGCATCGTTGAAATCAGGGATCATATTCCCTAGCGGACAACCACTATGGCAAAACGGAACACCGCAGTCCATACAGCGTGCGCCTTGGTCTTGCAGGGTTTCCTTACTTGGCGTAACTGTAAACTCTTTGTAATTCTTTACGCGGTCTTGAACGTCAACGTTTTGCTCATTTACGCGCTCATACTCCATAAATCCTCTTAACTTTCCCATGCTTATGCGTTTTGTTTTTCTTGCGCCATGCGCTCTAATGCTGCCTTATAATCGGTTGGCATTACTTTAATAAAATGCTTTTGTGTTGTTTTCCAGTCGGCTAAAATACGTGTGGCTAACGGGCTACCCGTATGTGCAATATGGTTTTGAATCAATTCCTCAACATGCGCAATATCTTCGACACTAAGGTCTTCTAAGCCAATCATTTCCATATTAAAATTACGATCATCGAACACGCCATTTTCTGCATAGATGTAGGCAATTCCACCACTCATTCCTGCAGCAAAATTACGTCCAGTCGGACCTAAAATAACGGCTTCACCACCCGTCATGTATTCACAACCGTGGTCACCAATACCTTCAACTACTGCAGTTGCTCCAGAGTTGCGCACACAGAATCGCTCACCAGCAATCCCGTTAATGTACGCCTCGCCACCTGTGGCACCGTAAAGGGCAACATTACCAATAATGATATTTTCTTCAGGTTTAAAGGTAGCTTCTTCTGGAACTTTTGCAACCAGTCTTGCGCCTGAAAGTCCTTTTCCAAAGTAATCGTTGGCGTTTCCGGTAACTTCCATGTGTAATCCTTTGGTGGCAAAACACCCAAAGCTTTGCCCAGCAGCACCTTTGAATACTAATTTCAAGGTGTCGGCAGGAAGTCCCTCTCGACCATGAGCTTTCGATATTTCGTTACTCAAAAGCGCACCTACACTTCGGTCTGTGTTTTTAATAGCAAAGTGCAACGTTTGAGGCTCTTTAGCAATTATTGCTTTTTGTGCTTTGGATACAATATCAACGTCAAGAACATTTTCAAGTCCGTGATCCTGTTTGCTTACATTGCGAACGGGCACATTTTCACCAACCTGAGGCTTATATAAAATTGCCGACAGGTCAATTCCTTGTGCTTTGTAGTGCTCAATGGCAGTATTCATATTTAGCTTTTGACTTTGCCCCACCATTTCGTCAACGGTTCTGAAGCCAAGTTGTGCCATAATGGCGCGCATTTCCTCTGCTACAAAGTGCATAAAGTTGATAACGTGCTCAGGCTTGCCTTTAAAGTTTTTACGCAACTCCGGGTCTTGGGTAGCAATACCCACCGGACAGGTATTTAGGTGGCATGCACGCATCATAATACAGCCCGAAGCAACGAGTGGTGCGGTAGAGAAACCAAATTCCTCAGCACCCAACAAGCAGGCAATTGCTACGTCACGTCCCGTTTTCATTTGTCCGTCACACTCCATAACAATACGCCCACGAAGGTCGTTCATCACAAGGGTTTGTTGTGCTTCGGCAATACCAAGTTCCCAAGGCAATCCGGCATGTTTGAGAGAAGTTAGGGGAGATGCTCCAGTTCCACCGTCGTAACCTGAAATCAAAATGACATCTGCCTTGGCTTTTGCCACTCCGGCAGCAATGGTTCCAACACCCACTTCAGATACTAATTTTACGTTGATGCGCGCCTCGCGGTTTGCATTT